>NZ_JBVHLU010000011.1:0-168923 GCF_055558835.1 Embleya sp. NPDC025285 | reverse complement strand
ACACCGTCCGCACCACCGGCATCGAGAAGAACACCCACGACAACCCGTTCGGCGCGGTCCTGTACTTCAAGGGCAAGGTCACCGACACGGTGGTCAAGGCCAAGCTGTCCCAGCCGATGCCCGACCTGGCGGACGTCTTCGAGGTACCGGACAGCGCGGCCTTCAAGGTCGGCGACTGGTGGGCGGTCACCATCGACCCGGAGCCGGGCAAGGGCAAGTACGAGCAGGAGGTGCAGCGCCTGGTCGAGATCACCCAGCTCGTGGACGCGACGCACATCCGGGTCGGCTACAAGATCGGCTGGGACCTCGCCGCCGGCCGTACCTTCACCTGGACCCGGATCGAGCCGGTGGACCGCGCGCACGTGCGCAACATGGTCTTCCAGGGCATCCAGGACGGCGACCAGTACACCGGGTCGCACCCGATCGCCTACGAGTACACGATCCACTGCGACGTCGAACACGTGGACGCGGTCGGCACGTTCTGGCCGGTGGTGATGCGCCGCTGGTGCACCCACTACCGCACCCGGGCGTGCTCGCTGAAGAACCCGGCCAGCGTCACGTGGGGCGGCGCGGGCTACCTCACCCAGCAGATCTACTGCCTGTACGGGCACGTCGAGGACTGCCACGTCGCGAACAGCCGGCACCTCAACGACCTGACCGCGTCCGCCTACTGCTACGTGACCAACTGTCACGGCGACGGCGACGACCAGGGCCCGTTCGTGACGCACGGTCAGTTCGAGCACGACCTCGTCTACACCGGCAACTCGGGTCTGATGACCTTCGCCAACTCCGGTGCCGCGTGGGGCTCGGTGGCCAAGCGCATCACCGTGCGCAAGCACGTGTGCTCGTGGTTCGTGGCCCGGGTCAAGATCACCGACCTGACCCTGGAGGACATGCAGGTGATCGGCAAGCCGGCGCTGGCCGGCTCCGGGATGTTGTGGGTCAACGCCGACGGCGTGCAGATCCGCGGCTGCACCGCCTCCGGGCCGCTGATCGTGTCGCAGGCGTCCAACCGTTCGCAGCGCGCCAACGTGATCGCCGACTCGACGTTCACGCTCGGCAAGGACGCCGAGATCACCCAGGCCAATGTGAGCGGCGAACTGCATCTGCACCGGGTCACCCTCAAGGGCCTGGACAACGCGAGCCTGAAGAACGCCGGGCGGCTCGTGCTCACCGACTGCACGCTGGTGGGCACGCCGACCGCCGCGCCGACCACGGTGACCGGCCCCGCGCTGAGCGTGTCCGGCGGCGAACTGCGGGACAGCGGCCTGCGGTTCGCGGGCACCGGAGACCAGAGTGTGGCGCTGGCGCGGACCCGGCTCGGCGGCACCAACGCGACCCGCGCGCTGCTGTCGCGCACCGGCGGTGCCCGCACCGTCTCCTGGCAGTTGGACGGCTGCGTGTCCACCGCCGCCGACCCGGCCACCGCACACGTGCTGGTCACCGACGGACCCAACCGCTATCGCGCGGCGGGCAGCACGTTCACCGGCGGTCGGCTCGAACTCGCCGGCGCGGCCTTCGGCGGCAACAGCGCGCTGCTGCACGGCGGCTGCGTCGAGGACGGCGTCACGCGTACCGCACTGCCCGACGAGGGCCCGCGCGTCGCGCACACCGCCGGCAACCAGCTCCTCTGACCCGCCGTCACCCCGGGCCCGCGGCACGCTCGTACGCGCGGCCACCGTCGTATCCGCAACACCCTCGCACCACGGGAAGCACCATGACCTCCCCCAGTTCGACCATGAACACCGGCCGACCGGCCATCACCGACCGACCCGTACGGGTCGCCCTGGTCGGTGCGGGCAACCGAGGCCTGACCTACACCGATTGGATCCATCGGCACCCCGACCGCGCCGAACTGGTCGCCGTGGCCGACCCGCGCGCCTCCGCCCGGGAAGCCTCCGGCGCGAGCGTGCAGTTCGAGGACTGGCGTGCACTGCTCGAGGAACGGATCGCGGACGCGGTGATCGTGGCCACCCAGGACCGCGAACACGTGGAGCCGATCCTGGCACTGGCCGGGGCCGGCTACGCGATCCTCACCGAGAAGCCGATGGCCGCCACCGAGGCGGACTGCCGGCGGATCATCGAGGGTGTCGCCGCGGCCGGCGTCCCGTTCGCGGTGTGCCACGTGCTGCGCTACACGCCCTACACCGACTTGGTGAAGGGCGTCCTGGACTCCGGTGTGCTCGGCTCGATCGTGAGCCTGGACCTGCTGGAGCCGGTCGGCTGGTGGCACTACGCGCACTCGTACGTGCGCGGCCCGTGGAGCCGGGAGGCGGACTCCTCGCCGATGATCCTGGCCAAGTCCTCGCACGACCTGGACTGGATCGGGTACGTCACCGGCTCCCGGATCGAGACGGTGGCAAGCTTCGGCGGGCTCGCGCACTTCAAGCCGGAGAACGCGCCGGCCGGATCGGCCCGCAACTGCCTGGACTGCGCGGTCGAACCCGACTGCCCGTACTCGGGGCCCAAGCTCTACTTCCCGGCGCTGCGCAAGACCGGCGACGCGTGGCCGATCAACCACGTCACCGACGCCGCGCACGGGCCGCGGGATCAGGCCGAGTTGGTCCGGGCGCTGCGCGAAGGCCCGTACGGGCGCTGCGTCTACCACTGCGACAACGACGTGGTGGACCACCAGGTGGTGGCGATGCAGTTGTCCGGCGGGATCACCGCGACCTTCACGATGACCGCGTTCACCGAGCAGACGCACCGCCAGGTGCGGATCTTCGGCAGCCACGGCTGGTTGCGCGGCGACGGCGAGCAGGTCACCGTGCACACCTTCGCCGACGACCGGGTGGTCACCCACGACGCGGGAGCCTCCGGGTCGAACGCGGCGGACGGACACGGCGGCGGCGACACCGCGCTGATCGACGCGTTCGTCACTGCGCTGGCCACCGGCGACCACGCCCACATCCGTTCCAACGGCGTCGACTCGCTCGGCAGCCACCTCGCCGCGTTCGCCGTCGAACGCTCCCGACACGGCGGCAACACCGAGACCGTACCCGCGAGTTGAGCGACCCCCCGTTCGGTTGAGCAACCCCCGAGTCGGTCCGGCCGCTCGAGCCGTCCCGCCCCCGCCGCCTGCCGGCGGGGGGCGAGCGGTCGGGCCACCGCCTCGGTCCTTGAACTGACACCCCGTCAAACCCCGCTGTCAGGAGACGCGACCCCCATGAGAAGAAGCATCCGTCCGCGTACCGTCCGCGCGATCGCCCTCCCGGTGCTCGCCACCGCCCTCACCGTGAGCCTCGCCGCGTGCGGCGGCTCCTCCGGCCCCGGCTCGGGCGGCAAGTCGATCACCACCTGGATGTATCCGGTGATCGCCGACGAGGCGAAGAACAAGGAGTACTGGGCCGGCCTCAGCGACGCGTTCAGCAAGGCCAACCCCGGCTACAAGGTCAAGGTCGAGACCTACCCGTGGGCCAACCGCGACACCGCGCTGGCCACCGCGATCGCCGCGAACAAGGGCCCGGACGTGGTCTACCTGGTGCCCGACCAACTGCCCAAGTACCAGCGCAGCCTGGTGCCCGCGGACGAGTACATGCCCGCCGCCGACAAGGCCGACTACCGCAAGGCCGCGCTGGATTCGGTGAGCGTGGAGGGCAAGCCGATGGCGACCCCGCTGCTGACCAGCGCCAACCCGCTGATCTGCGACAAGCGGGTGTTCGCCGCGGTCGGCGAGACGAACTACCCGGCCACCTGGGACGACCTGCTCAACCTGGCGCCGAAGCTCAAGGACAAGGGCTACCAGGCGACCAGCTACAGCGGCGACACCCAGCAGACGCTGAACCTGACCTGGTACCCGATGTTGTGGCAGGCGGGCGGTGACGTGTTCGCCGCCGACGGCAAGTCGGTCGCGTTCAACTCCGAGGCCGGCGTCAAGGCGCTGAGCTTCCTCAAGACCCTGGTGGACAAGGGCTATACGGACAAGGACCAGGTCACCACCACGCCCAAGCTGGAGCAGACCCCGGTGGCCAAGGGCAAGGTCGCCTGCACGTGGCAGAACACCCCGGCCGACGTGGAGAAGTTCTGGGGCAAGGAGAACACGGTCGTGCTGCCGCCGCTCAAGGACGTCAAGTCCGCCGGGTACGGCACGGTCGGCTCGTTCGCGATGCTCAAGGGCGCCAACAAGGACGCCGCCGGCAAGTGGATCTCCTTCGTCGCCAAGCCGGAGAACAGCCTCGCGCTGGTCAAGTCCAACGGCTACTTCCCGGCCCGCACCTCGGCCGCCGATCCCTACCCCGGGGACAAGCTCCAGGCCGACGTGGCCAAGACGCTCGACGTGATGAGCGCCGGCCCGCTCAAGGAGAAGTCGCGGGACGTGATGGGCGTGCTCGCGCCGGAGATCCAGGCCGCGCTGATCGGCAACAAGAGCCCCAAGGACGCGCTCAACGACGCGGCCAAGGCGGCGAACGCGCTGCTCGCGCGCTGACCCCGGCCGGGCGGCCCGGCCCCGCGTCCGGGCCGCCCACCCCTTCACCCGCGCCTGTTCCCTCCCGCCATCCGAGCTGGATCCGCTCCCATCCGTTCCCTCATCCGTTCCTCAGCCCAAGGAGGTCCCCGTGGCCGCAGTCGCGGAACAACCCCGCAGGCTCCGCCGACGCGGGCCGCACGCCCGCCGCGAGGCCCGAATCGGGCTGCTGTTCGTCCTGCCCGCCTTCGTGCTGTTCGTGCTGTTCCGGTTCGGCCCCAGCATCGCCGGCGTGCTGCTCGGCTTCACCGACTACTCGCTGATGGACTCGCCGAAGTTCACCGGCCTGGACAACTTCACCCGCCTGTGGGACGACCCGGTCTTCTGGTCCTCGCTCAGGGTGACCGTGCTCTACACGGTGATCACCGTGCCCGGCACGATCATCGCCGCGCTCGGGCTCGCGCTGCTGACCCGGCGCGCGTTCCGCGGGTCGAAGCTGTTCCGCTCGATCTTCTTCCTGCCGGTGGTCACCAGCCTGGTGCTCGCCTCCACCGTCTTCATCTGGATCTTCTCCACCGACGGACCGTGGTCCACGGTGATGGGTTGGATCGGCGGACACACCGGATCCTGGCTGGCCGACGACGTGTTTGTGGTGCCGGCGCTGGCGATCGTGGGCATCTGGTCGCGGTTCGGCTACGGCATGCTGATCCTGCTGGCCAGTCTGCAGAACGTGCCCCGTGAACTGGAGGAGGCCGCGCTCACCGACGGCGCCGGTCCCTGGCAGCGCTTCCGCTACATCATCGCGCCGAGCCTGAAGCCCGCGCTGTTCTTCCTCGCCGTGATCGAGACCACCGCCAGCTTCCAGGTCTTCGACGCGGTGTACGTGATGACCGGCGGCGGCCCGGCGAACGCCAGCTACACGCTGGTGTTCCAGCTCTACGACGCCGGCTTCAAGTACTTCGATCTCGGCTACGCCAGCGCGATCGGCCTGGCCCTGTTCGTGCTGACGCTCATCGTGGCGATCATCCAGCGCCTGGTGATCGGGAAGGAGAAGTGACCATGTCCCTCGACACCCACGAGGTCGCCGAGATCACGCCGCCGCCGGTCGCCGCGGCGAAGAGCGAACCGGCGGGCGCCCGCCTGCGTTTGCGCCGCCGCGACCGCTCCGGTCCCCGCCGCGAGCAGGACACCGTGCCGTACGCGATGCGCGGTACCCGGCGCGGCAAGGTGCTGCGCGGCCTGCTGCTCGGCGTGGTCGCGCTGGCCACGATCTTCCCGTTCTACGCGATGGTCGTGTTGTCCCTGAAGCCCTCCGGCGCGGTCGAGTTCCCGGGCAGCCTGCTGCCGTGGAACCTGACCACCAGCGCGTACAGCGACGTCCTCGGTTCGCAGGACGTCCCCCAGTGGCTGATCAACACGCTCATCTACTCGATCGTCGGCGTGCTCGGCACGCTGCTGCTGTCCGCGCTGGCCGGCTACGCGTTCGCCAAGAAGCGATTCCCCGGCCGCGAGGCGATGTTCTGGTCGTTCCTGTCGATGGTCATGGTCCCCTACCACGTGACGATGATCCCGACGTTCGTCCTGATCGCGAAGATGAACGGCGTCGACACCTACTGGGGTCTGATCCTGCCCTCGCTGGCCAACGCGCAAGCGGTGTTCCTGATGCGGCAGTTCATCCAGGGACTGCCGGACGAGCTGTTCGAGGCGGCCAAGATCGACGGCGCCTCGGAGTTCCAGATCTTCGTCCGGATCGTGCTGCCGCTGATCAAGCCGATCCTGGCCACCCTGGGCACGTTCGTCTTCCTGTGGCACTGGAACGACTTCCTGTGGCCGTTGATCGTCGGTCAGAGCACGGACATGCGCACGCTGACCGTCGGCATCGCCTCGCTGCAACAACAGAACGTGCCGCTGAACGTGGTCCTCGCGGGTTCCGTGGTCGCGTTCGTCCCCATCTTCATGGCCTACCTCGTGGGCCAGCGCTACGTCACCGAAGGCGTGGCGGCAACCGGAATCAAGGGCTGATCTCGCGTCATGAATGAGGTGGCTGTAGCTGTGGCCGAAGCGAAAGGCACGCCCACCGGGCTCGCGTTCCCGGACGGCGAGGCCGCGTTGGAGGAACTCCTCGCGACCCCGTCCGCGGCACTGATCGCGGACCTGGCCGATCTGGAGGGCGACCTGGTCGTGCTCGGCGCGGGCGGCAAGATGGGCCCGAGCCTGTGCCGGTTGGCCCGCCGCGCGCTGGACGCGGGCGGGCGCGGCGAGGTGCGCGTGTACGCGGTCTCGCGTTGGTCGGACCGCGCCGCGGCCGAGGCGTTGGAGGCCGACGGTGTGCGAACCGTCGCGTTCGACCTGATGACCGGCGACCCGGCCGAACTGCCGGACGCGGGCAACGTGGTGTTCATGGTCGGCGCCAAGTTCGGCTCGGCCGGCGCCCCCGAGCACGCGTGGGCGGTCAACGCCGCGCTACCGGACCGGATCGCGCGCCGCTACCCGACCGCGCGGATCGCCGCGTTCTCCACCGGCAATGTGTATCCGCTGGTGGCCGCGGGTTTCGGCGGCAGCGTGGAGAGCGACCCGGTCGGGCCGGTCGGCGAGTACGCGATGTCCTGCCTGGGCCGCGAGCGGGTGTTCACCCACGCCGCGACCACGCGCGGCACCCGGGTCGCGCTCATCCGGCTCAACTACGCGGTGGACCTGCGCTATGGCGTGCTCGCCGACATCGCGGCGGCGGTGTACGCGGGCCAGCCGGTGGATGTGACGACGGGTCAGGCCAACGTGGTGTGGCAGGGTTACGCCAACGAGGTCGCGTTGCGTTCGCTCGGGCACGCGGCGACGCCGTTCACGGTGAACCTGACCGGTCCCGAGACCGCGTCCGTACGGCGCCTGGCGACGCTGTTCGGTGCCGAGTTCGGTCGGGAGGCGATCGTGACCGGCGCCGAGTCGGGCAGCGCGCTGTTGTCCGACGCGAGTCTGTGCCACGAGTTGTTCGGCTATCCCGAGGTCCCCCTGCGCACACTCGTGGCCTGGCAGGCGGACTGGATCCGGCGCGGGTATCCGCTGTCCGGCAAGGCCACCAAGTTCCAGGTCCGCGACGGAAAGTTCTGAGGCATCGTGATCAACTCCGCAACGGATTACCCGGGTTCGATCGGCGCGGTGGATCCGGTCGACCCGGCCGGTTCGATCGATTCGGCCGGCGCGGCCGGTTCGGCCGGATCGCCGCTCTCACCGATCGAGTTGTTGCTCGAAGGCACCGTGATCCCCGCGCATCCGCTCGCGCTGGACGCCGAGGGACGGTTCGACGAGCGCCGGCAGCGGGCGCTGACCCGGTACTACCTCGGCTCCGGTGCGGGCGGGATCGCGGTCGGCGTGCACACCACGCAGTTCGAGATCCGCAGGCCCGAGGTCGGGCTGCTGCGGCCGGTGTTGGAACTGGCCGCCGAGACGGTCGCGCGCGAGGCGGGCCGCCCGGTGGTACGGGTGGCCGGAGCCTGTGGGTACACCGCGCAGGCGGTGGCCGAGGCCGAACTCGCCGCGTCGCTCGGCTACGACGCGGTGCTGCTCAGCCCCGCCGTACCCGGTGCGGACGAACAGGGGCTGCTGGACCGGGCCCGCGCGGTCGGCGAGGTGCTGCCGGTGATCGGGTTCTACCTCCAGGACGCGGTGGGCGGGCGGTTCCTGACCCCCGGGTTCTGGCGCGCGTTCGCGGACATCCCGAGTGTGGCCGCGATCAAGATCGCGCCGTTCGACCGCTACCGCACCTCGGACGTGCTCTCGGCGGTGGCCGACGCCGACCGGGCGGGCGAGGTCGCGCTGTACACCGGCAACGACGACGCGATCATCACCGACCTGCTCACCCCGTATCGGGCCGGCGACCGGCCGCGCTGGTTCGCCGGTGGCCTGCTCGGCCAGTGGGCGGTCTGGACGTCGACCGCGGTCACGCTGCTCGACCGGGTCCGCCGCGCCCGCGCGGGCGATCACCGATTGATGGTCGACCTGCTTGGTCAGGCACCGGAGTTGACCGACGCGAACTCGGCGGTGTTCGACGTGCGCGGCGGCTTCCGCGGCTGCATCGCGGGTGTGCACGAGGTGCTCCGGCGCCAGGGCCTGTTGGCCGGCACGTGGTGCCTGGATCCGGCGGAGGCGCTGTCGCCGGGACAGGCGGAGGAGATCGAGCGGGTGTCGAATGCCTATCCGTGGCTGACCGACGACGCGTTCGTGGCGGAGCACCTCGATGCCTGGCTCGCCTAGTCCGGGCCCGGCCGGTGTGCGGCCCGATCGCGCCGTGGTCGCGCTGGCCGTGCCGCCCGGGCTGCGCGCGGAGTTCTTCGGCGCGGCCGACCCGGCCGGTCCGGGTGGGCCGGCCGAGCGGCTGCGGGCGCCGGCCGACCTCGTGCCGGTGGACGATCCCACCGATGTCGAGACGCTGCGCGCGGCCTTCGGGATCGCCGACGTCGTGGTGTCGTCGTGGGGAATGCCCCGACTGACCGGCGAGTTGCTCGCGGCGGCGCCCCGGGTCGGGCTGTTGGCGCACACCGGCGCGGCGATCACGCCGGTGGTGGGCGCGGACGCGTTCGCGCGCGGGGTGCGGGTGACGCAGGCCGGCCAGGGCATGGCCCGGTCCGTAGCCGAGGTGGCGCTGGCCTTCACCCTCGCGCTGCTGCATCAAACCCATCGTTACGACCACGCGTTGCGCGGTGGACGCGAGTGGGAGACGGCCTCGATCGCACCGGCCCGGCACGAGGTGCTCGGCGCCCGGATCGGCGTGGTCGGCGCGTCCCGGACCGGTCGCGCGTACATCGAGGTGACTCGGGCGCTCGGCGCCCGGGTCCAGGTCGCCGACCCCACCCTGAGCGCCGCCGACGCGGCCGATCTGGGAGTCGAACTCGTCGAGCTGGACCGGCTCCTGACCACCAGTCGCATCGTCGCGCTGCACGCCCCGTCGCTGCCGGCGACGCGGCACCTGATCGGGGCCCGCGAGTTGGCCCTGCTCGCGGACGGTGCGGGCCTGGTGAACACCGCGCGCTCGTGGCTGGTCGACGAGCGGGCCCTGCTCGCGGAGTTGCGCACCGGCCGGATCGAGGCCGCGCTGGACGTCTACGACGCGGAGCCGCTGCCCGTGGACCACGCGTTCCGGGCGCTGCCCAATGTGCTGCTGACGCCGCATCGGGCCGCCGGTACGGTCGAGTGTCGCCGACGCCAGGGCGACATCGTCCTCGACGAGGTGGAGCGCTATCTGACGGGCCGTCCGCTCGCCCACGAGGTCGGCCCCGAAGCGCTCACCCGCGTCGGCTGAACCTCCTTCGCAGTTCCACCATCGACACCTTCACGTACCTGGAGAGATCACCGTGCGCCTGATGCGCGTAGGCGAACCCGGCAACGAACGCCCCGTGCTGTTCGCCGCCGACGGCCGCCACTTCGACCTGAGCCGGCTGACCGTCGACATCGACGGGGCGTTCTTCGCCTCCGACGGCGTCGAGCGGGTCCGTGAGGCCGCGGCGGCGGGCACGCTGCCGGAGATCGACGTCGCGGGCCTGCGGGTCGGCGCGCCGGTGGCCGCCCCCGGCGCGATCCTGTGCATCGGCCAGAACTACGCGGCACACGCGGCCGAATCCGGCGCCGAGCCGCCGAGCACGCCGATCCTGTTCTACAAGACGCCGCACACCCTGACCGGGCCCTACGACGACGTGTTGATCCCGCGCGGCGCGGTCAAGACCGACTGGGAGGTCGAACTCGCCGTCGTGATCGGGCGGCAGGCGCGATACCTCGCGTCGCCGAAGGACGCGTTGGCGCACGTCGCGGGCTACACGATCAGCAACGACGTGTCCGAACGCGCCTTCCAGTTGGAGCAGTCCGGCGGACAGTGGTCCAAGGGCAAGAACTGCGAGACGTTCAACCCGCTCGGCCCGTGGCTGGTGACCACCGACGAGGTTCCCGACCCGCAGACGCTCGGACTGCGTTCGTGGGTCGGCGGCGAGAGCCGGCAGGACTCGACGACGGCCGACATGATCTTCGGCGTCGCGTACCTGATCCACCACCTGTCGCAGTACCTCGTGCTGGAACCGGGCGACATCGTCAACACCGGGACGCCGCAGGGCGTCGCGCTGTCCGGGCGCTTCCCGTACCTGGCGGAGGGCGATGTGATGGAGATGGAGATCGACCGGCTGGGGCGGCAGCGGTCGCACCTGGTGCAGGCCTGACGGAGGGCCCGGGTCTGCCGGACGGCGCACGTCCGGCAGACGGCACAGGTCCGACGGACGGCGGTCGCCGAGAGCGGGCCGCTCGCGCCGGCCGGGTCGGGTCCGCCCGGCCGGCGCCTCGGGGCGTGGCGGCGGTCAGTGGCGTACGGCGACCGCGTCGACCTCGAACAACATCTCGGGCAGGGCCAGCGCGGCGACGCCGCTGAGCGTCTGGGTCGGCGGGACGGAGCCCCAGATCTCGCCGATCGCCTTGCCCAGAATGGCCAGCTTGTCGGAATCGTGGTCGACGATATGCGTGCGCAGCTGGACGATGTGGCTCAGGTCCAGGCCGACGGCCGCCAGCGCCGTGCGCAGATTGGCGAACGACTCCTCGACCTGCTCGGCGAAGTCGTCGGTGGTCACATGGCCGTCGGCGTCCGACGCGTACTGCCCGGCGACGAAGACGAGTTCCCCGGATGCCACGGCCACATGGCTGTAGCCGAAGTGCACCGGGTCGTGCAGGCCGTCGGGGTTGATGATGCGGTGTGACATGGTCGGGGTCCCTCCGAAGCGAACGGTCGTCGAGTACAGGTCGTCGACGCGGCTGATCATTCCCGAAGGACGTCTCGATCATCGGTGCGGCGCCGCGAACCGGATGTTCCCCATCCGCGTCCGGGGAACGGCCCAACCCCGTGGTGGGGGGCGATACCGAGCGAGGCCGGCGCCGAGCTCTTCACCGACGTCGGCGCCGCCACGCCGGTCGGTCGAGTCGGCCGGGGCGACGAAGTCGCGGCCGTGATGCGGCTGTTCGTCGGCAACGGCTTCATGACCGGCACGGTGATCGACCGCACCGGCGGTGCCAACCTCGCGACGGGCCGCCGACCCGGGTTTCGCGGCCCGGCCTTTTGCCCATGCCGCAGACCGGGCGATCCGGCGGCCCGGCGATATCCGGGCATTACGGCAACGGCGACAGGGAATCGTCACAGCGTGTACCGGTCGAGTTCTCTCGGATTATCGGGCCGCCCCGGTGCGGTCAGGGAAATGAATCGTGCTGTCGACAAAGCACGGATTGCATTCGCGGAAATACGCACGGGAATCGCGGATGGAAACGGCGAGGGCCCCGCCATGCGGCGGGGCCCTCGTGGTCGGGTGGGATCACTCGGTGATCCCACCCGGTTCGGCGTTCGTGCGGTGGTCCGCCTCGACGGCGTCAGACCTCGTGGCGAGCGCGGCGACGGTTGAAGTAGATCGCACCTCCGCCGGCCAGCAGCAGCGCGGCGGCCGCGCCGGCGATCATGCCGGTGTAGGAGTCGTCGCCACCGGTCTTGGCGAGGTCCTTCCCATTGCCCGCGGGAGCGACCGGGAGCCAGGGCACGACAACCGCCGGGTCGTCGGTGCCGGGCTCGACGATCGGCTTGGTCGGCCCCGCACTGCCGGTCGGCTGCGCGCTGGTGGCCGGGGGCGCCGAGGTGGTCGCGGGGGCGGACGGGCTCGCGGGAGCGGACGGGGTGGTCGGGGCCGAACTGGTGGCCGGCGCCGAAGTCGTCGGCGGGGCGGACGTGGTCGCCGGCGCCGAGGTGGTCGGCGCGGCGGACGTCGCCGGCGCGCTCGAGGTCGGCGGCTTGGGCGTGCTCGGCGTCGTGGTGGCGACCGGCGGCAGGGTCGTCGGCGGCGCGGTCGTCGGCGGGACGGTCGGCGTCTCGACGCAGTCGAGCTTGCCCGTGTACGTCGCCGCGTAGTTGCCCGGGCCGGACACCGTGATCGTGTAGGCCGTGTCCTCGGCGACCTTGACGAACTGCGTCCTGGTCGAGCTCGGCGGCACGGTCACCGTCGTGCCGTTGACCTTGAAGTCGGCCGGTCCGTCACCGGTGTTCTTCAGCGTGACCGTGACGCCGCCCTGGACGCAGTCCTCCTTGTACGTCGACGAGGGGACCGGAACCGGCTTGTGGCTCCACTTGACCTGGGCCGAGGCACTGGCCGAGAACGGCTGCGAGCCCGCGGTGATCAGGGTCTGGGTGTGCTTGCGGTTCTTGCCCAGGAAGACCCGGCCGATGTTGATGCCGGCCTTGGTGGTTGCCGAGATCTTGGCCTCGCCCGGCGTCTTGGGCGCCTTGACGTAGAGCTCGGTGCCGTTGGCGGCCGAGTCGATCGGCTTGCCGTCCTTGCCCACCAGCGAGGCGCCGGCCGGGACGGTGCCGTCGAGCTTGACCGCGACCGGGTCGGTCCCGGACGTCTTGACGGTGATCGGGCCGACGCCCGGAGTGTCGCTGTCGTTGCCGGACCTGGTGGTCGGCGACAGCTCGAGCGAGGCACCGGGCTCGGCGGACTCACCCTTGTTGGCCGGGCCGGTCAGGTACGCGTAGAGCGCGTTGACGTCCTCGCCGTTGCTGCTGCTCGCGTCGACACCGTTGCTGTAGTGCCAGATCGCCGCCTGGGTGGCCGCGACGGCCTCCGCGGCGTCGAGGTCGTAGAACTTCTTGCCCTTGCGCTCGTGCAGCGGCAGACCCGCGGTCTTGGCCAGCGCGTTGAGGTCGGACGTCTTCGGGTACGAGTTGTTCAGCACCCAGTTGATCTTCGCGACCTTGGCCGTGTCGTTGAGCCAGGACTCCCCCCAGGTGCCCTCGCGGTACTCGGCGTCGTCGCGGACCGTGGTGTCCAGGTCGATGCAGTAGACCAGGACCTCGGGCGTCCCCCGGCGCTCCTGGCTGAGAATCATCAACTCGGTCTGCACGCCGAAGGGGTGGCCCTTCAGGCGCACCGAGCCCTCCGTGTCGTCCACGTGGCCCCGGAATCGGAGCTTGGTGCTGTCGGTGTCGGCGTGCGCGGAAGGCGCCAGGCCGACGACCGCGACCGCGGCCATACCTGTGGCGGCGAACGCCGAAGCCACGCGGGATATACCCCGCTGGGTCCTGAACATGAAAGAAACGACTCCTCATGAAAGGCGGCCCCCGCTGCCCGGGTCTGTCACCGGGGTCCCCACCCCTGGGCCGCCGAACGCAAGAATCGTGGTAACCCGAAGTTTAGTCAATTCACGTCCGGGGAAATCCGCCCACAAATCGAAATTCACCCGACCCACCGCGATACCGCGAAAAACCATTTCTCGCCATTTGCCGGATTCGATGCCGGATGAGGGCGGCCGGTGGCACGCCGACTCCGGCGGGCGACGCCGGCTCGACCCGAGGCCGGTGCGCGCCGCGAGAGACGCGAAGCCGCCGACTCCCCGGTGCGGGGAGGCGGCGGGCGGTTGGGGCGGGGTCAGGTCGCGTCGTCGGCGAAGGTGCCTGCGTGGGCGGCGCGTTGCGGGTCTCGCCGGCGCAGGATCGCGTAGCCGGCGATGCCCACCACCAGCGCGCCGACGAAGACGTACGGCAGCACGTTGAGCGGGGACTCCGGGACCGGCCACAGGTTGCGGTAGAAGACGTAGACCATCGCCGCCGCGCCGATCAGGCCCAGGACCCAGGTGATCGCCAAGGCTCGGGCGCCGGTCTTGCGGACGAACAGCGGTGCGGCGAGGCAGACCAGCACGTACGACAGCATGTAGCCGAAGACGCCGATCGTGTCGATGTAGGTGGTCGCGTCCAGGCCGTCGGTGCCGGCCAGGATCACCGCCACGGTCGGGATCGCGACGAACGGCGTGACCACCCGGATCGCGGCGGACGGGGTCTTGTGGGTCGGGTGCGCCCGGCCCAGGCGCGCCGGGACGACACCCTCCCTGGCCATGCCGAACAGCAGCCGGGCCGCGACCGTGACACAGGCCATCACCACCGCCAGGAACGAGGCCGCGAAGCCCGCGTGCAGGAAGAACTTCAGGAAGCCGAGCCCGGAGAGTCCGGCCAGTTCGTCCATCGGGTCGGCACTGGCCACCAGGCCGTCCGGACCGCCGAAGCCGACCACCTGGGCGTAGGTGGCGAACATGTACAACAGCCCGGCCAGCAGCGCGCTGCCCATCACCGCGCGTGGGATCGCCTTGTACGGGTCGGTCGCCTCCGCGCCCAGCGAGGCCGCGCCCTCGAAGCCGACGAAGCCGAGCACGCCCAGGACCACCGCGAACACCACGCCGTCGAGCGTGCTGCCGCTCAGGGTGAGTTGATCGGTGTCGAACAGGTCGTTGCCGCTCTTGAAGAACACCGCGAGGAGCACGACCACGACCAGCACGATCGAGACCACCTCCAGCGTCGCCGCCACGCGCGCGGCGGTGCGCACGCTCGCGATGGTCAGCCGGACCGCGATCGCGGCGAGGAGCACGTCCAGTAGTACCTGACCGGCCACACCCGTGAACGCGCCCACACCGATCCCGTCGAGCGCGCGACCGGTGTAGTAGCCGGCGCCGGCCAGCGAGCCGGAGCCGATGCACACCGCGCCGATCAACAGCGCCCAGCCGGTCACGAACGCGCCGGACGGTCCGAGCGAGAGCCGGGTGAACGCGTACAGCGAGCCGGTGCCTGCCCGGCGGCGGGCGAACACGCAGATGCAGTACGCGATCGCCAGCACCGCGGCCATGGCCAGGAAGAAGGAGAACCACGCGCCGTTGCCGGCGGACGCGGCCATGCTCGCGGGGGCGAACGCGATGACCGCGCTCGGCGCGACGTTGGCCACGCTCTGCGCGCCCACCTCGAAGCTGGTCACACTGCGTCGGGCCAGGCCGCTGTCGGCCCCGCCGGGGGCCGCGGCACCGGAGGAGGGGGCGCCGGACGAGGCTGCGGATGTGGGCACGCTTGCTGCCTTTCCGGACTTTCCGGCCGAATTGCCTGGGGTGAGAGTAGTCATCGGTCAGCCCTCGCGCTTGGTGGGGTCGTACGCGGACGGGGTGTGGGTGCCCGGTCCGGAGACGGACCGGGGCGCGGTGTACGCCGTGTACGCGTCGTATGCGGCCGAGTCGTAGGCGGCCGATTCGACGGCGGCTACGCCCGGTTCGCCCGGTTCGTACGCCGTCGGTCGGTGGCCGGTGAGCAACAGTTGGCGAAGCGCGCGGCCCTCGTTGAGCTCCGCGAGCGCGTCCCCGGCCTCCTCCAGCGGGCGCCGCGCGGAGATCATCGACTCGACGTCCAGAAAGCCGCCGACCACGAGGTCGACCAGGATCGGGATGTCGCGATGGGGGACCACCGAGCCGTAGTTCGAGCCGAGGATGCGCTGATCGGCCTCGGCCAGTGCGAGCGGGTCGAACCGGGCGGTGCTGCCGGTCGGCGGGAGGCCGACGATCACCGCCGCGCCGCCCTGGCCGAGTGCGGCGATGGCCTGCTCGGTGGTGGCGATCTTGCCGATCGCGTCGAACACGTAGTCCAAGCCCTCGGGGACCAACGCGCGCAGCGCCGCCACCGGGTCGACCGCGCTCGCGTCGATCGTGTCGGTCGCGCCCAGCTTGCGGGCCAGGTCGAGCTTGTCCGCGACCACGTCCACCGCGACGATCCGGCCCGCGCCGGAGAGTCGGGCGCCCTGGACGCAGGACAGGCCCACACCGCCGCAGCCGATCACCGCGACCGTCGCGCCGGCCTCGACGCCCGCGGTGTTGCGGACCGCGCCCACGCCGGTCGCGATGGCGCAGCCGACCAGGGCCAGCGCGTCCAGCGGCGCGTCCTTGCGGACCTTGATCGCGCCGGAGACCGGGACCACCACGCGATCGGCGAACGAGGACACGCCGAGGTAGTGGTGCAGTTCTTCGCCGTCGGTCGAGCTCAGCCGACTGGTGCCGTCGTACAGGACGCCCCGGGGCGCGACCACTTCCGCGACCAGGGAGCACGCGGCGGGGCGACCGGCGAGGCAGTACCGGCAGGCGCCGCAGGCGGGCACCCAGGACAGCACCACGTGGTCGCCGACGGCCAGGCCCGAGTCCTCGGTGTCCGGACCGAGCGCGGTCACCACACCGGAACCCTCGTGACCCAGCACGACCGGCATCGGCACGTCCCACTCGCCGCGCACCACGTGCAGATCCGAGTGGCACACGCCGGCCGCGACCACCGCGACCTCGACCTCGCCCGAGCCGGGCGGGGCCAGGACGAGGTCGGTCATGGTGAGGTCGTTGCCGGGGCGCAGGACCACGCCGCGGACGCGGTCGGCGGGTGCCGGCGAGGGGATGGTGCGCATGACTGCTCCAGGCTGGACGGGATCGCGTTTAGTGGCGCTAAACTTTCGTCAAGGTTTTACAGGAGTAAACTCTCGGCGTAAAGACCCCCGAGCGGGGTGAATCCGAACCTTTATGGACCGCCCGGCGGGCCGCGATCGGTGCGAGGAAGCGGGGGAGGGCGGGTAGCGTGTCGCGCGTGCCAGCACATTCCGGAGAAGAGCCCGGTGAACATCGCGGTGAAGACCCGAGCCGCCCGCCCGGCTCCGAGCCCGAAGCCGAGCCCGCGCCGGCCACCCCCGGGGACACTTCCGGCGATGCCGGCGGTGACACCGCCAAGGAGACCGGCAGGGACACCTCCAGCCGGATGTCCCGGGTCGGCCCGCGGCTGCGCGAACTGCGCCTGGCACAGGGGCTGACTCTGGTCCAGGTGGCCGGCGCCGCCGGCGTGACCAAGGGCTTCCTGAGCCTGGCCGAGCGCGGCAAGGCATCGGTGTCGGTACCGACCCTGCTGCGCATCTGCGACGCGGTCGGCACGAGCATCGCCGCCCTGTTCGACTATCCCGACCAGGACGTGGTGCGCAGCGGCATCGGTGCGCCGCTGGAGATGGGCGGCATCGGGATCGAGGAGTTCCTGCTGACCCCGGCGGACGAGACCCATGTGCAGGTGATGCGTACCGTGCTGAGCCCTGGCGGCGGTTCCGGCGGCGCGTACACGCTGGAGGCCGAGACGGTGTTCGCGTACATGGTCCGCGGCAGCCTGGAACTGACCGTCGACGGCACCGTGCGACACCTGGGAGCGGGCGACTCGACCACGTTCTCCGCGCGGCTGGAACACGGATGGACGAATCCGGGCGAGATCGAGGCCGAGGTGTTGTGGTCGATCGCGCCGGCGCTGCCGCGACACGTGACGAAGCTGCGACCGCACCGTTAATCACCGGTTGCCGACCGGTTGCCGACCGGTTGCCGACCGGTGTCGACCGGGTGCGGACCCGGTGTGGCCGACTGTCCGACCGGTGGGGACCGCGAGCGGCTCCGATGTCCGTCGGATGTGGGCCACTTCGCCCGATTCCACATCGACGTCGGCGTCACGCCGCCGCCGGGGGTTTCTATGCTTGCCGCGTGACCGACCCCAATGACCTCGATGTCCGACCGGCGTTCTCGCCGTCCGCAGCCGCCTCTGCCCGGGGGGTGATGGCGCTAACCTGCGAGCGTGTGGCCGCGACATTGGCTTCGTACGAGCTGCGGGTACTGCCGTCGACCGTGGCCCAGTGGGAAGCCGGTACGGAGCGCCCGAACGAAGCCGAACTGCTCGCCCTCGCCAAGTCCTTGGTCGTTCCCGTGAGCCAACTCATGGGCGGCCGACCGACCAACCTCCAGGACCACCGGATCGCGGCCGGCCTCACCCGCGCCGAGCTCGCCAAGCGGGTCCGGATGAAGGAGCTCGGCTACACCCGACTCGAACGGGCGAACAAGTGGCGGGCCGACGAGGAGCGGACCGGCTTCCTGGTCCGCGCGCTCGGCCTGTCGATGCGCGACCTCGCCGAGGTGTCCGGGGTGGGCCCGGAACTGGAGACCCTGCTCGCCGAGGCCGTGGTGGGCCGCTGGAAGACCCAACTGCCGGACATCACCCGGCTGATCGGCATGCGCCGCAAACGCATCGGCGAAGTGCTCGAGGCGCTCAGCTCGGTCTTCCCGGAAGGAATGGACGTGGCCGACGTGCCGCGTGCCGCGGTGGTGGAGCGATTCTGGGGCCTGCTCGGCGACCCGGTCGCCGACCCCGGTGCCCCCGGGGTCTGGCTGCTGCAAGGCCGCTTCGCGTAACCCGCCCCGAACCGAACGGTCCTGATGTCTCGTCGGATTCGACGAGGCATCAGGACCGGGGTTCGTTCCGGCTCACCCGGTCACCCGGTCACCCGGGCGCGCCCACCGCTTGTGCTCCCGCACGTCCCGCACGTGCCGCCCGAACTACACGGGCACGCTGACCAACGTCCCGCCGTCCGAGGTGCGCACGTCGAAACGGGCGAGTTGCTCCTTGGGCGTCCAGATGCCGGTCTGCACCACCAGCGGCGCCTCCGAGCCCGGCACGCCGTAGCCCTTGGCCGGTACGCTCCAGCTCGAGATCTGCTGCTCCTTGCCGTTCTTGTCCACCGCGATCAGCGAACACCGCAGCGGACCGCGCACGTTCCGCAGTTCGAGCGCGAGGTTGGTGCCCCAGGCCTTGCCCTCCAGCGCGACCTGTGCGGCCGCGCCGGTGGTCGGATCGCTCGCCCGAACGCTCGTGCCGTTCTTGGTGATGGCCTTGATCGGGTCGAACGGCAGCTCCTGTGCCGAGGTGGACGAGTCGTCCTTGAGCCAGGTCCGCCCGGTGAGCACGCCCGCGCCCAGGCCGATCACGAGCAGGGCGACGCACGCGGCGACCAGCAGGGACCATCGGGGTCCGCGCCGGGCGGCTCGACGCGCGGCCAATTCGTCCACGGGGCCGGACCCGGCGGCCGGAGCGACGGTCGGCGCGGCGGTGGGTGCCGCGGGCGGAGCCGTCACCGGACTACCGGTCGGTTCCGAAACCGGCGTCAGGTCCGGTCCGGGTGCCCGCGCGGCGTGCGCCGGCGGTGCGGCCGCGGCCGGCGCGGACGGTTCGGGCCGATCGCGCGGCTCCGGTAGTTCGTACACACCCTCGTCGCGCAGCTCGGTCAGCAGCGTGGCCATGCCGGAGAAGTCGGCCAGCTCGTCGAGACACCGGTCGCACGTGGCCAGGTGCTCCTCGAACGCGTCCCGGTCCGCCGGCTCCAGCAGGCCGAGGGCATACGCGGCGATATCCGCGTGTTCGGGTTGGACGCTCATGCCGACACCCCCCTCTCCTCCAGGACGACCCGCAGGGCGCGCAGCGCGTAGTACACGCGCGACTTCGCCGTACCCGCCGGGATGCCGAGTACGTCGGCCGCCTGATTGACAGTACGGTCGCGGAAGAACGTTTCGATCAAAATTTCCCGGTGCGATGTGGAGAGGGCGTCCAACGCGTCCCCGACCACCACCGAACGCAGCAGGCGATCGACCTCGTCGCCGGTGGGCAGCGCGGCCAACGGCTCGTCGCCGACCTCCGGCGGTCGGGCCGCGCGGGCCCGCTGTTCGTCGATGACGAGTCGGCGGGCGACGGTGACCAGCCACGGCAGCAGCGGCGCGGCGGGATCCAGCTTCGCGCGGTTGCGCCAGGCCCGGACCAGCACCTCCTGCACACTGTCCTCGGCGCGCTGGCGATCGCCGCCGTTCAGCCGCGAGACGACCGCGAGCAACGGCCGCGAGTACTCGCGATAGAGCATCGTGACGAACTTGGTCTCCTCGTCGGAGCCCGGCGGGTCGGAACCCGACGGGCTCGAACCCGGTACGTCCACATCGGACACCCCGACCGGCCTCCTCACCCCGTAGACGAGATCCGTATCCCGAAACAGGCAACACCCTAGGGGGCTCGTGTGGCTCGTTCGGCCCGGACCGGGGACCGGGTGGTCGGTGTGGGTCCGGTCGGCACCGATTTCGCACTGTTCGCCTGCTCGCGGGGACAGGATGGAGTCAATTCCTCCATCCAACGTGTTGGATGAGATTTCGGATGCGGTGGGGACTGAGGGACATGCCCTGGGTGGGCCCGCCGGTTCGGTGAGCCCACCTGGCGTGGCGGGCCGCTCGGATGCCGAGGGTCCGCGGAGGGTGGCAAGGGCGATCACGCGCGGCAGCCGGACGTGACCAGGGTCGTCCGTGCCCGTCATAAGTCGGGTATCGGTGCGGCGTGGTTGATCCGGGTGGCGGATCCCACCACCGTCGGATTCTGTGAGCCTCGGATTCCGGGGGTCCCAGGATTCCGGTGCGCGACATTCGGGGGGCGGCATTCCGGGGATTCCCGGAGTGCTCGGTTTCCCGATGCCGACGTTTCCTCGACGGAGGTTCTCCGCGCCGAAGCCGGGAGGACGCACGCGCGTGCGGGATTCTTGCGGTGGCGGTCCATGGATGGGGACCGGCAATCGGCTTCGCCCGGGCGCCGATACGGGTATTCGGTGGACCCGTGCGCGGATCGGGCCGGGTCGGGCGCCGATCGAGTTCTCGATCCGCGTCCCGGGTAGCCGTTTTCGACCGAGCCCGAGCATACCCTCCGCCTGGAATACGGTGAACGGTGAACGGGAGCCCGGCGTCGTGGGTGCGCCTCCTCGCGGGGAATTCGGCGAATCGCGGAAAGCCGGGCACAGGTGCCTTCGCGACGATGCCCGGCCGGGCGGCCCGTCGGTACCGGCACCGACGAAGGGTGTCCCGTCGACGGGACTCAACCCGGACGAACCGTCCGCCGGGCGTGCGCAGTTCCCGCGCGGCGACCCCGCGGCACCGGCACCGCGCCCGCGCGCCGCCGGCTTGCTCAGCCGCGCAGTTCGAGCGTGCAGCACTTGGCGTTGCCGCCGGCCTTGAGCAGTTCGGTGAGGTCGATTCCGATCGGGACGAAGCCGCGCTCGCGCAGTTGCGAGCCGGCGAGCTCGACGGCCCGCTCCGGCATGAGTACGTGTCGCCCGTCGGACAGCGCGTTGAGCCCGAAGACGGCGGCGGTGGGTTCATCGGCCAGGATCGCGTCCGGGAATCGCTCGGCCAGCAGGCGTTGGCTGTCCGGGGCGAACGCCTTGGGGTAGTACATGATCTCGCCCGGCCCGAGCACCGCGAGCGCGGTGTCCAGGTGGTAGAAGCGCGGGTCGACCAGGGTCAGGCCGACCACCGGGATGCCGAAGAACTCGCGGGCCTCGTCGTGCGCGCGCAGGTCGCTGCGGAAGCCGCAGCCGGCCAGGATTTCGCTTCCGGTGTACAGGAAGTCGCCCTCGCCCTCGTTGATGTACTCGGCCTGGTGCACCTGCGACCAGCCGGCGGTGCGGAACCAGTCGAGGTATGCCGGGGCTTCGTCGGCGCGCTGCGCGTGGCGGAATCGCGCGACGAGCACCTTGCCGTCGATGACGGTCGCGCCGTTGGCCGCGAACACCATGTCGGGCAGTCCGGGCACCGGCTCGATCAGCGCGACGTCGTGTCCGAGTGCCACGTAGGCGTCGTGGAGCTGCTTCCACTGGGCCAGGCCGGTGTCCGCCGAGGTGGGCACACTCGGATCCATCCACGGATTGATCGCATAGGTGACGTCGAAATAGGTCGGCCGGCACATCAGGAAACGTCGCGACCGAGCCGTACGGTTGTTGTTCGATATTTGTTCAACGTTTGTCTGGGCCACCTTGATTCCCTTGTTCTCCGTGGTTGTGTCCGGGGCGAAATCAATTCCGGTGCGAAACGGTGCGTTCCACCGGGCGAAAAACGGCGTGCGCATGATGCGCGCAGGCCGACAACGAGCGGGATTGCCGCCGACCGAAGCTAGCACGAGGTGTGGGCGCGTCTCGTCCCGTCGACGGGACAGCAGCGCCGACCTCCCGGTGCCACGAGAGCGCCATAGATATTCATCACTGGCGATCGATAATCGCAATTTCCGGTGCGCCGGTCCCGCGTAATGCCAACGATTCCGATGCCCGGCGCGGATGCAATTGCCCGGCGAGCATCGCGGGATCGAACCCACGCGGCAAATCGACCACCCGAGGTATGAGCTCGCGCCGGCCGCCGGGGTGGAGGGGCGGGGAGGTACCCGCGTCGGCCGATCGCCTCGCGCCGCCGCCGGTCTCCGACCGCGACGGCTCGAGTGCTGCCCGCGGCCGTCGCCGGGGCAGCCCGCGAACCGGCCCCGGGATCGGGGGAGTCGAGGCTGCGCGGGATCGACCCGGCTCGGTGGTGCCCACGCCGGCGCATCGGATGTTCGATCGCGTGGCGCACGCGCCGCCGGCGGCCGGGCGACTCCGGCGAACGGGCCACCCGCACGAACCGCCCGCCGCCCCCGAACCCGCCGAGAAGGATGCCGGAACGTAGTCGGACTCAACCTCACAGCATCGAACCGCCGGCTCTCGACCCTGCTCCGGAGCACCCATCCACCCCGATCCCGCGTGGCCGAATCGCAGCGCTCGCCGCGCCGCGACGGGTTGCCGATCCGGGCGCAGAGCGGGTCCTGGTGAAATCCATCCGGATGGCCGGAGGTATTCCGAGCCCGGCTTCGCTATGAATGCGCGGTGGCTTCCGGCTATCCATGCCGTTAGGACGGCGTCAAGACGCGTGAGTAGCCGAGCCGGAACAGATGAATACCTCTATAGTGACCGCCCCCGTGAAACCCGGCCGACTCGAACCCCGACCGGAACAGGGACCGACACCGCCGGTGTGTAGGCTCTTTTCCGTGGCCGGTCGAGGGCACGACATGGTTGGACGGTTATTTCTCGCCGGTGTCGGAATGGCGGGGCCGACTACCGAGCGGTTGCGCTCGGTGTCGCTCCGAAACAATTAGCGGCCGATTCCTTGATTTCCGGCAGTTGCTGGGATCTACTCGGGTAGGCCTTCGAAGAGAACCACTTTGAATGTGGATCTTCAGGTGTCGGCAGGGTGTGACGCCGACAGCCGCAACGCCAACGGGGATCTGTAAAGAGGCGAACGGGGCGAGTCGTTGATGCGCACATTCGTACATATGTCGACCTTGTCCGGCTGTGCGACCGCGATGGTCGTGCGGTATCGCCGCGCGCTTCCGAAGTCCGTGTCGCCGATCGCCCGACCGGGAGTGATCCGAGGGAGATCGGCGGAGTCGGCCGTGCGGGCACGGTGGACGATCGAATGCATATCGGATATGTCTGGCATACCCCCGTGGCAACGAGCTGCGCAGTAGCAGCAGCGAATGGCGCAAAATTCGCTTGTTCGAGCGTGCACTCACATGGAGGCATGGTGGCGAATCAAACCAGAAGTCACGAAAGTGCAAGGGATACACAACTTCGTTCGGGTCCCGGGATTGTGGCCCGACCGCGAAGGGTCGCCGGAGAGAATCCGCATTGCGGCCGTCTGCTCACGACGAAAGTGGGTCTGCAAATACCTGCAGATATCACCTTCGAGGACTGGGAGCAGGCCGGACGCAAGCTTTCCGGAATCTTGGATTCCTCTTCGTGGTGGCTCGGCGACTGGCTTGTGTATGGAAAGGACCATTACACAGACCTGTATCAACGAGGGATACGTGCCGCGGGATTAAGCTATCAGACGCTAAGGAATTATGCGTGGGTATCGCGACGATTCGAATTCGATCGCAGGCGGTCGGCTCTGAGTTTTCAGCATCATGCGGAGTTGGCCTCGCTTCCCGTTGCCGAACAGGAACTGTGGCTGGACCGTGCCGAACAGATGAAGTGGACCACCAAGCAGTTGCGCAACGCTATCCGAGATGCGCGGGCGGACGAAGTGCGCGACGGTCGTCAAACCGAGGTGACGCGCCGGCTCGCGGTGCCCGGTGATCGCATCCGCTGGTGGCACAAGGCCGCGGAACAATCGGGGATCGACTTCGAGCAATGGGTGCTCGCCACGCTCGACCACGCCGCCGAGCGGGTCCTGGAGGACGTCCAGGAGCAGGCCGGTGTGAGCGTGTGACGCTTCGGCGGTGCCGAAGCGGTGAGGCGGCAAGGCGGTAGGGCGGTAGGGAGTACGCCGGCATCGGCGTGCGGTAGGGCGCCATCGCAGGATCCGAGTGGCTCGGGGCGACTCGGTCGGTGGCGACCTCGGGGCCCGTGCTCACGACCGAGCGCGGGCCCATCGGCGTGGTTTCGTCCGGGTCAGGGCAACCGGCTCATCATCGCGGCCGTCTCGCGATGCCGGGTGCACTCGCGCCCGTCGAACGAGCGCAGCACCCGGTCGCGTATCTCGGCCGGTTGCTCCTGGCTGAGCTTGAACATGCCGTCGGCCCGGGAGACCCGGATCCGGAACGCGCCCACGGCGGGCACGATCTTGCGGAAGTAGTCGACCGACTCGGACATGTCCCACGCGTTGCCGAACTCGTCCTCGAAGGCCCGCACGGTGGATTGCACGACGCCGAGGGTCTCCTCCAGCGAATCGATCTTGTCTACCGTGCCGCGGACGTGCACGGAGGTGAAATTCCAGGTGGGCGCGGCCGGGGTGGTCTCGTACACGGTCGGCGAGACGTACGCGTGCGGGCCGGTGAAGGTCAGCAGCACGGTGTCGCCGGTGGTCAGCGCGCCCCAATGCGGATTCGCCCGGTTCATGTGGCCCAGCAATGTCGCGCCGGACAGGTCATCGGTCCATTCGTCGGTCATCTCCGGGTCGGGAATGATCGGCAGATGCGTGGCGAAAGGGCCGTCCGTGGCGGTGCCGTTCAGCACCAGGAGTGCCAATGGATTTCTGCGGATCAGCTCGACCATCCACGAACCGTCCGGTTCGCGATACTGCTTGGGAACGAACATGCGGAACTCACCCTTTCGGTGACCTGGTGCGGCGCACGGCTCCACGCGAGGAAGCCGGCGGTCCGGGCGCGCGCGGGCACGGTCGCGTCGACGGTCGGACCGAAGTGTTGTCCCGTCGGCAGGACGGCGTACCCGGCTGTATTGCGGACCGAGCCCTTGAAAGGCGTGCCCGGCCCCCTTAAGTTGAAGCTGCGGTGCCCCCCGGCGCAATACCGAATGCGTTTCTCCCGGACGGCCGGTCGAGAGATATGGGATCATAGGGCACGTTCGACGAATTCCATCCCGAATCCACGACCGGCGTTTTCTGTCGGTTCCGTGACGACTCGTCGAAGATACGGAAGTCCCTGTCGCCGCCACGCTAGCGGGAGAGTTTTCTATGGGCACTTTTGCACGCGAAATCTACGACGTGGTGGGCATCGGATTCGGCCCGTCCAATCTGTCGCTGGCCATTGCCTTGGACGAGTATCGAGCCGAGGCACCGGGTGATCGGGCCGAGCCGGCGGCGATGTTCTTCGAGCGACAGCCCGCGTTCGGCTGGCACCGCAATATGCTGTTGCCCGCGACGACCATGCAGATCTCCTTCATGAAGGATCTGGCGACCTTCCGCAATCCGGTGTCGCGATTCAGCTTCGTGTCGTATCTGCACGCCTCGGACCGGCTCGCACAGTTCGTCAACAATCAGGATTTCTTTCCGACCCGCCAGGAGTTCCACCAGTACCTGGAATGGGCCGCGACCGGCTTCACCGACCGGGTTCGCTACGGCTCGGAGGTCACCGGGATCCGGGTGCCGGCGGCGGCGAAGGCCGGGGCCGCGGCCGACCATGTGCAACTCGAGATCCGCAGCGGCTCCGCGACCAGGGTGGTCGACGCGCGCAACGTGGCCATCTCGACCGGCCTGGTACCGCGCATGCCCAAGGGCGTGCTGCGCGACGAACGGGTCTGGCACAGCTCGGAGTTCCTGGAGAAGTACAGCCGGATGAAGCCGTCCGACCTGAGGTCGGTGGCGGTGGTCGGCGCGGGGCAGAGCGCGGCCGAGATCACCCGGTTCCTCTACGACGAGCTGCCGGACGCGCAGGTGTTCTCGATCATCCCGTCCTACGGCTACTGCGTCGCGGACGACACCCCCTTCGCGAACCAGATCTTCGACCCGGGCGCGGTGGACACCTACTACTTCGGGACGGACCGCTCCAGAGAGGCGTTCTGGCACTACCACCGGAACACCAACTACTCGGTGGTCGACGACGAGGTGATCCGTGACCTGTACCGGCGTTCGTACGACGAAGAGGTGCGTGGCCTCCGGCGGTTGCACTTCCTCAACCTGACCCGGGTCGACCAGGTCAAGCGGGCCGGTGACGAGACGCGGGTGTCGCTGCTGTCGCTGCCGGCCGACGAGTCCCGGGAACTGGACGTGGACGCGATCGTGTTCGCCACCGGCTACGACGCCATGGAGCCGACCACGCTGCTCGGCGACCTGGACCGGCACTGCCTGCGCGACGAGACCGGCCGATACCGGGTGACTCGGGACTACCGGCTGGTCACCACGCCCGAACTGGCCTGTGGCATCTACCTCCAGGGCGGCACCGAACACACCCACGGGCTGACGTCGTCACTGCTGTCGAACATCGCGGTCCGCAGCGGTGAGATCGCCGAATCCATCATGAGCCGGCGCCCCGAGCCGGAACCGGAACCGCCACTTCCGTCGGTGGTCGCCGGGGAGACCGGGTGACCCCTCCACCCGACGAGCGGCCCGTCGGCACCGCCGGCGGGCCGCTCGTGCCCGGGGCCGGCCCCGGGTCGGTCGGACGGTGGCGGCTAGGACACGCCTTGGGGCTTGATGCCGACCGCGCCGTAGCCCCAGACGTTCTCGACCGTGTCGAGGGGGTGGTCCGGTTCGGCGTCGGGATTCCAGTGGGTGCGCAGGCCGGGTTCGACCAGGTCGAACCCGGCGAACATGGCCAGGATGTCGTCGTATCGGCGCATGGTCATCTCGGCGGAGGCGTTCTTCCACCCGTCGGCACCCTTGCGGCCCTGGTTCGGGTTGGCGTCGAAGGACGCGTGCGAGAGCAGGAGCATGCTGCCGGCGGGCAGGGCGTCGCGCAGCCGGGCGACGATCTCGTGCGGCTTCTCGTCGTCCCGGATGAAGTGCAGGATGGCGACCAGCATCAGCGCGACCGGCTCGCCGAAGTCGATCACCTCCAGCACCTCGGGCGCGGTCAGGATGTCCTCGGGCGCGCGCAGATCGGCCTGGGTGAAGGTGATCCGGCCCGGGCCGGCGTCGGTCATCAACGCCCGTCCGTGCACCAGCACGATCGGATCGTTGTCCACGTAGGCGACCCGGGCGTCCGGGGCGATCTCGTGGGCCGCCTCGTGGGTGTTGCCGGCCGTGGGGATGCCGGTGCCGATGTCCAGGAATTGGCGGATGCCGCGGCGTGCCGCGTAGCGCACCGCGCGGCGCAGGAAGAGCCGGTTGAGTTGCAGGGTGACCGGCAGATCGGGGATCGCGGCGACGATCGCGTCCGCCGTCGCGCGGTCGACCGCGAAGTTGTTCTTGCCGCCCAGCAGATAGTCGTAGATCCGGGCGGTGTGCGGGATGCTCGTGTCGATCCGAGCCGGCAGCCGACTCTCCACCTCGTCGAGTCGAGGCAACCGCCAGGCCTTCTCGTCGCCGTCCCCCGCGTTCCCCGCCGGTATGGATGTCACGTCCGCCTGCCTCCGCAGTACCGATTCCCTACGTTCGCCGACTGTACTGGGGGCATTCGTGGTTTGGGCCGGCGACGTAGGGCTGTCGAGGAATCGGTACACATCCGAAGTCGTCGGACAACCGACCGGCTCGTACCGGGAATCGGGTCGGTGCCGGCGGTCCGCGCCGTGACGCGGACCGCCGGCCGATGTCCGCCGAACTACTCGGGCTTGCCCTCGGCGACCCAGCGGGCGAACGCCTCCACCCGCTCCGCCGGCCAGGCGCCGTCACACGGCATCGTGCCCTGGCGCAGCCGGGCCAGGATCGCCTCGGCGTGCGTGCTGACGTCGGCGTGTGCCCACAGGTCGAACATGAAACTCATCGACTTGCGGTCCATCTCCCGGAACAAGGGCCTGATGTGCTCGTCGAAGCCGATCGGTTGATCCGCGGTCGGCAGGGACATGTCGGTCGTCTCCTGTTTCGGGGGTGGTGCCAGTGCCGACACCCGGGCGCCCGGGGTGGCGCCGCAGACCCACCACCAGCGCGGTACGGGCATGTGGGCCGGCGGGCGGGCGCCGGGTTGGGAGTTCTCCACCGCGATCCGCGAACCCCACTCGACGTAGCCGGCGAACGCGGCGCGGAACTCGGCGTCGGTGGGCAGGCCCGCGTCGTTCGCCGCGAGACTGATCAACTGCGCCCAGCGGGCTCGCCATTCCTCCTTGAGCGCCTTGCCGGCGTGCTCGCCGACCATGTGGTCGTAGCCGCCGTAGCGCTCGCTGTACAGCTTGGGACCGCCGAAGGTCTCGACCAGCCAGGCCGCCACCCGTTCCGGGTGATCCGGCGCCATCCGGGCGAACAGCGGTGCCAGCAGGGGGTCTTGCGGGACGTACCTGTCGTAGAAGATGTGCGTCATCCGGGTCAGCGCGGGCAGCCCGCCGGCCCATTCGTAGAGCGTGGGTTCGGCGGAGGGCGGCGGGTCGGCGAAGTCGACGTACCAGTGCATTCCGCTGCAGAACGGCTTGTTGCGCGAATGGCCGCACCGGCACAGGCTGTAGCGCTCGGTCGGCGCGCCCGGGCCGCGCGGCTCCGGTTCGCCGTCGGCGCCGACCAACGGGATGCCGCCGGTGACCCGGTACGGGCCGTTCAGCGATACCTCGATCGCCGGTTCGCGCTGCTGCGACGGCGGTTCGTGCCCGTCGAGCAGGTAGTCCAGGGCGCCGGACGGGCAGGCCCGGACGGTCCGCACGATCTCGTCCATCCGGCCGCCGGACGGCGCCACGAACGGCTCCTCCTTCTGCCGGAACACCGAGGAGAGCCGGTCGGTGCACAGGCCCGAGTGCGCGCACAGGCCCCGGTTGTCGGTCACTTCGACCGGGTTGCCCGGGTGGGTGCGGCGCTCGTCGGGCACCCGGCCCGGATCCTTGGCACCGCTGAAGCCGATTCGGGCGTGGCTGCCGTCGCACAGCGGCTTGGTCGCCGACTCGCCGCAGCGGCACAGCGCGGTCTGCGGCAGCACCGGGATCGGTTCGCCGAGCCGGTCGGTGACGTGGGTCGCATTGGTGACCAGATACGGTCCGTCCGGCGCGACCTGGATGCGGGTCGGCAGTTCGCCCTGGATCTCGGTGAACTCGGCGACCAGGGCGGCACGTTCGGCGTCACCGTCGGTGAACAGCCAGGCCAGGTGTTGCAGCGCCGCCGCGGCCTCGACCAGGCCGGTGGGCGGTTCGGGGCTGATCTGTGCGCGCAACCGGGTCACTTCCGAGGCGAGTTCCCGGACCGGGCCGACCGGATCCCAGTCGGTGTCGGCGGGAGCGCCGGCGGCGCGCGGCTCGCTCGGCTGAGGTCCGGCGGTATCCCCGCCCATCTCGATCAGCGCCTCGGTCATCGGCCGGAGCACGGTGTCGCGCAGCGGGTCGCCCGCGTCGGCGTCGGTCATCCGCCGGGTGAGTTCGCGGTCGAGGACACGTGCCCGGATCAGCAGCGACCGCAGCCGGGCCTGGGTCGGCGCGCCGGTCACGGCGTGCAACCGATGCGTCGGCCCGACGGGATGATGGGACGGTTGAACACGATGGTCACGCTCGCTACCCCTGTCTCGGTGCGGTGCTGATTCAATACAATACAGGAGTGTATTGAAATGGAAAGTGCCAGTCGCGGTTCCGGTCGCGCCCGGGACAGCGCGATCGACGCCCGGATCCTGGCCGTGGCGGGACGCCATCTGGCCCGGGACGGGTACGCCGGGATGTCGCTCGCGGCCGTCGCCCAGGAGGCGGGTACCACCCGCCAGGCGCTGTATCGCCGCTGGCCCGGCAAGGCCGAGCTAGCCGCGGCGGTGGTCGCCGCGCTGGCCGAGGAGGACCGCACCGACGTCGCCGCGGACAATCCGTTCACCACGCTGGTGGCCGAGCTGACCGACTTCCAGCGGGGGGTCTCGAAGTCCGGCCGGCTCTCGCTGGTCGGCACGATGCTCCAGGACACCACCGACCCGGACCTGCGTGCCCGCTACCGGGCCCGGGTGATCGCGCCGCGGCGGGCCCGCCTGTTGTCCGCGCTGGAGTCGGCCCGCCGACAGGGCCACCTCGCCGCCGACGCGGACCTGGAGATCGCGCTGACCATGTGCACCGGCGCCTGGTACGCCCGCGAACTCGCGGGCGCCCCGATCCCGTCGAACTGGCCGTACCGCACCGCGTCCCTCCTCTGGCGCGCCCTCGGCGGCACGATCCCGGCGGGAACCGCACCCCCGCACCCCCCGAATCCCCAGCGGGACTCGCCGACGGATCCGGCGTAGGGCCGACCGGGCCGACCGGGGTCGACCGGCCCGGCGGACGCGGTGCCGGTGGCGGGGGTGAGGCCGGCGCGCACGCTCGACACGGCACGGCACGCCGAGCGACCTCCGGATCGGCACATCCGAGTGCGGGGACCGGAGTGCGGCCACGACCGCCCACAGGGTCCGCTCCAGCGCGCGGGTGTACGCACCCGCCCGACGCGCGGCGTCCGGATCGGCGGCGACATCGAACAGCGTGCCGAGGATCGCCACGCCCAGCGTCGCGCCGAGTTGCCGGTGGCGTTCAGTACGCCGGACGCGGAACCGGGCTCGTGTTGCCCCGGGACCGCTTCCCGACCCTGACCGCGCTCAAGCGGCACATGACCAGCGGCGGACGGGTTGGACCGCGTCGAGTTCGGTCTGGACGTCTTCATCCGCGGCCTGGCCGACACCCCCGCCCCTGACCCGCCGCCGGCACCTCAGCCGGCGGCGGGCGCCGATGGTGGCCGGAAGGGCGGACACGCGGGTGTCGGCGTGGCGGAGAGCCACTCGGGTCGGGTGCGGGTGAGTGCCCGGTCGCGGAGCCATCGGGTGATGTCGGCGAAGGCCCGGGCGGCGGCGAGGGGGGTGTCGTGTTCGCTGGACGAGTCGGCGACAGGGTGGCCGGCGCAGTCGGCCGGTGCCGGGCAGTACCGGGTGATGTCGGCGTCGACGACCCATGGTGGGCCCCAGCGCAGGTCGAACCCGCAGCGGCGAGGGAAGTAGAGCGCGGCGAGAAAGATGACGCCGCCGGGGAGTTCGAGTACGCCCTGCACGCTCGCCAGGGTCACGTCCGTCAGGCGTTGGCACTCGTAGCGCACGGACGCCGAGACGCCGACGTGCACGCCGAGCGCGCGCACGTGCGCGTCGGCCTCGTCGAGAGCGCGCCGGACGGCCTCGGCCTCGGCACCGCCGACGGCGGGGAACACCCAGGCGGGGTCCCCCGATTCCAGCGAAACCGGCTCGAAGCCGGAGTCGGACTCGAAGACGCCGCCGTCCGGGGCGGGATCCGGGGTCATTCGGCGGGCCGCATTGTCGCCCGGGCGATCGCCCGGTACTCGGTTGCGGTCGCTGCGGCGGGAAGGTCGATCACCGATCGAGCATGCGCGGCACACGCCCGCCTCGGCAACCGATTCCGCCCCACGCGCACCCGGAGCGCCGCCCCACCACGCCCAGTGGCCGGGCCGTTGCCGGCCCCGGGCTCACCCCACCGACGCCGCGTCGGTCCGGGTGGGCGTACCCGGCGACCCGGCCGGCGGCGCGCGGGTAGGAGCAGGCCGGTCGCCGCGCCCGCGCGGGACAGGCTCGCGCCGAGCGCCGAGACCGGGACGAAGCCGTCGGCGAAGGTGGCCGGCGAGGCGGGGCTGCCCGCGCCGGCGGAGATCGCGACGGCGACGGCGATGCCGAACACGCTGCCGAGCCGGCGCATCATGCCGTTGCTCCCGGCCGCGGTGCCGATCTCGGCAGGATCGGCCGCGCCGACTCGGGTTCCGGGTCAGGGGTGCGCGGTCTCCATGGCCGGGCGGAGCCGGCCCAGGAGGGTGTACAGCGCGAGGCGCTCGTCGGTGGTGAGGCCGTCCAGTGCCGCGCGGGTGGTGTGCATCTCGCCGCGGATGCGGCGGATCGTGGCGTGGCCCTCTTCGGTGGCCACCACGTTCTTGACCCGGCGGTCGTTGGGATTGGGCTCGCGGCGCACCAGGCCGCGCGATTCGAGCCGGTCCACGATGCCGGTGACGTTGGAGGCGTCGCACACCAGGCGGTCGGCGAGCCCGCGCATCGGCAGCGGGCGGCGGAGCAGGGAGAGCGTCTTGGCCTGCACCGAGGTCAGGCCGTGCCGGCTGACCACCGCGGCGAAGTCGTGGAAGTACGCGGTGCCCACGGCGGCCATGGCGTCCATGATCTCGGCCGTGCTCGGGGTGCTGGGATCGACGTCGGTGTCCGTGGCGCTGCTCATGGATCCAAGTTAACGCAAAAAGGTTGAGGACTTCAACCTTTGAACTTGACGTAGCAATTTGCGGGTGTCTACGGTCGGCTCTATTGCTTGAAGACTTCAACCATCGAGGCTGCAAAGCTTCGCCTCGGCGTCCCGAAAAGACGTCCCGAACCCGACTCCCCGAAGAAAGAGCGTCTCCGTGAGTCCCACCCCGCCCGGCACCGGCACCGGCACCGGCACCGCTGCCGCCACCGCCGACAAGCGAGGATCCGGTGCCCCGCTGATCCTCGCGCTCGGACTGGCCGCCATGGTCGTCGCGATGGCGCAGACCCAGGTCATCCCGATCCTCGGACTGCTCCAGCAGGAGTTGGGCACCACGCCCGCCGGGGTCGGCTGGGTGACCACCGCGACGCTGCTGTCCGCGGCGGTGTTCACCCCGCTGCTCGGCCGCTTCGGTGACCAGCACGGCAAGAAGCCGACGCTGATCGGCGTACTGGGCGTGATGATCGCCGGCTCGGTGCTGGCGGCGGTGACGTCCTCGCTGCCGCTGTTGATCCTGGGGCGGGTGCTCCAGGGCGCGGCCACCGCGATCTTCCCGCTCGCGCTGTCGATCATCCGCGAGGAACTGCCGGTGGAGAAGCTGCCCGGCGCGATGTCGCTGATCAGCGGAACGCTCGCGTTCGGCAGCGGACTCTCGCTGGTGGCCACCGGACTGCTCACCCGCGGTGACGACCCGAACTACCACCTGGTCTTCTGGTTCTCCGCGATCCTGTCCGCCGTCGCCCTGCTCGCGGTGATCCTCCGGGTACCGGCCGGCCGTACCAAGGCGGGCGGCCGGATCGACCTGCTCGGCGCGGCGACCCTCGGCCTGTTCCTGGTGCTGCTGCTCCTGGGCATCTCGCAGGGGCACGAATGGGGCTGGGCCTCCGGCCGGACGGTCGGCTCGTTCGTCGGCGCCGTGCTGATGGCGGGTGTGTGGGTCCAGGTCGAGCGCCGGGTCGCCGACCCGCTGGTGGACCTGCGGATGTTCGTGCACCGTCCGGTCCTGCTCACCAACCTGGCCGGCCTGTTCGTCGGCTTCGCCGCGTTCAGCCAGTTCATCGGGATCTCCTACCTGGTCCAGATGCCGGAGCGGGTGGCCGGGTACGGATTCACCGCGTCGGTGCTGCGGGCCTCGGTCGAATACCTGCTCCCGGGCGCGCTGATCTCGCTGCTCGCGGCACCGCTGGGCGGCCTCCTGGTCGGCAGGATCGGCGCCCGGATGACCCTGGTGATCGGCTCGCTGGTGGGCATCGCCGGCTTCGCGTGGCTGGCGTTCGGGCACGGCGCCTCGGCGTCGGTGATCCTCGCGGGCATGCTCACCGGCATCTCGATCTCGTTCGGGTACGCGGCGATGCCCGCGCTGATCGTGGCCAACGTGCCGCACCACCAGACCGGCATCGCGAACGGGATCAACTCCATTTCGCGCAGCGTCGGCAGCTCGATCGCCAGCGCCGTGATCACCTCGCTGCTCGCGTCCAAGTCGGTCGCCGGCCTGCCCGCGGGCTTCCCGCCGATTCCGGCCGAGAGCCGGTTCACGCTGAGCTTCGTGATCGCCGGGGTGATGCTCGTGCTGGTCGTCGCGGTGGCGTTGCTCGGCCTCAAGCGGGTACCCGCAAGGGCCGAGCCGGTCGCCGTGTCCGTGCCGCGGACCCAGGAGTCCGTGGACGCCTGACGGCCGAACCACCGCACGGGACGCGTCGCCGGACCGGCACCCGTACCGACCCCCGTCTCCCGACCCACTCCGCACCGCCGAGAAAGGCCACGCCCGATGACACCCACCACCAGCCGCGAATGGCACCTCCTGGCCCGCCCCAAGGGCTGGCCCAAGGAGGAGGACTTCGCCCTGCGCGAGGTCGAGATCCCGGAGCTCGCCGACGGGCAGATGCTGATCCGCAACCTGTTCCTGTCGGTCGACCCCGCGATGCGCGGTCGGATGAACGACGTCAAGTCGTACACCCCGCCGTTCAAGTTGAACGAGGCCATGGAGGGTGGTGCGGTCGGCCGGGTCGTCGCGTCCAAGGCGGCCGGCTTCGAGGTGGGCGACGCGGTGCAGCACTGGCTCGGCTGGCGCGAGTACTCGGTGGTCGCCGGCAAGGGCGCCGGCGCCGTCAAGGTCGACCCCGACCTCGCGCCGCTGTCCGCCTACCTGGGTGTCCTGGGCATGCCGGGCATGACCGCGTGGGCGGGCCTGCTCGACGTCGCGTCCTTCAAGCCCGGCGACGCGGTGTTCGTCTCCGGCGCGGCCGGCGCGGTGGGCAGCCAGGTCGGCCAGATCGCCCGGATCAAGGGCGCCTCGCGGGTGATCGGCAGTGCCGGCTCGGCGGACAAGGTCAAGCTGCTGGTGGACGAGTACGGCTTCGACGCCGCGTTCGACTACAAGGACGGGCCGGTGGCCGGGCAGCTCGCCAAGGCCGCTCCGGACGGTATCGACGTGTACTTCGACAACGTCGGCGGCGAGCACCTGGAGGCAGCGATCGGCGCGCTGCACACGCACGGCCGGGTCGCGATGTGCGGCGCCATCGCGCAATACAACGCCACCGAGCCGACCCCGGCGCCGCGCAACCTGGCGTTGTCGATCGGCAAGCGGCTGCGGCTCCAGGGCTTCATCGTCATCGACCACTTCGGCAGGCGCGACGAGTTCCTCGCCGAGGTCGGCGGTTGGGTCAAGGAGGGCAAGCTCAAGTACCGCGAGACGGTCGTCGAGGGGATCGAGAACAACCTCGACGCGCTGCTGGGCATGCTGCGCGGGGAGAACACCGGGAAGATGGTCGTCGCCCTGCCGGAGTGAGACCCGGGCCCGGTCGCGGGAGCGGACATGCCGAAGGGCCGCGCGTGGGGGTTGGACGCGCGGCCCTTCGGGGTCTTTCCGGGGACGATCCGGCTCGGGGGAGCGGGATTTCGGTCAGCCGATGAACAGGTAGTCGGCCTGGTACGGCACTTCGGCGGTGGGCCGGGTCGCCGGGTCACACGTGCCGGCCGGAGCCACACCGCCCCGGGTGTTCAGTCGCAGCACCTGGGTGGTCGCGGAGAGCAGCAGGCCCGGCTTGCCGGTCTGGGTCGCCTTCAGCACCAGCTCGGGGATGTTGCCATCCCCGTTCGGCAGCTTGGTCGCCACCGCGCCGGTCACCGCGCTGCCGTCCGGGGCGATCCACTGCGGCGGACCGGCGGCCGGGTTCACGAAGCTGTGCTTGAGGTCGCCCTGGAGCTTGGCCGCCACGTCGAGCTGGGTGAAGGAGCTCGCGCCGTCCTTGGTCGTGCACTGGTAGATCTGCTTGCCGGTGAGCACCGACAGGTTCAGCGCCGGCGACTTCGGGGCCACCTTGCGGTCGAGCTGTCCGCGCACCGCGCCGCCCGGGAACTCGCCCGTGTGCAGGTTGGTGTAGTAGTTCGCCGGCGTCGCGTTGATCCGCTCGACGACCGCCGGGTCGATGCCCTCCACGGTGCCGGCCAGGCCGGTCACCGACTGCGGCAGTCCGCCCTTCGCGTCGAACAGCGGCGCGACCACGTCACCGTTGGCGCCCGCCGCGGCCTTGTGCAGGTGGCCCAGCGTGGGCGGGGCGACACCCGTCCAGGAAAACGACCAGTCGATGCAGTTGCCCCACGGGCGGACCGAGGTGTCCGCACGGCCGTCCGGGTCGCCGGTCTTCTTGCCCTCGGCGTTCTGCACCTCCTGCTTCCCGGTCGCCTCGGCGGGCAACGTGCCGTTCTTGAGCACGCTGTTCATGTCGACCGGGCCGGCGAGCGCGACCAACTGGCCGCGGATCGCGCCGCCGGGGAACTCGCCGGTGTGCATGTTGAAGTACAGGCTCGCCGGGTCGCTCTTGATCTTCTCCAGCAGCGCGGCGTCGGTGACCTTGACGCTTCCGGTCACCGCGTTCGCGGTGTCGGGCAGCGCGGTCGCGAAGAACGGCACCTTGACCTCGCCGTTCCTGCCCTTGCCGCCCAGGTGCAGGTGGGCCGCGGTCGGCGCGCCGGTGCCCTCCCAACGGATCCCGAAGCTGACCTGGTCGCCCTTGATCCGGACCAGCGCGGTGCCCTTGCCGTCCTTGTCGCCCACCGCCGCGTTGCCGCCGGGGACCTCGTTCGCGCCGGACAGGCCCGCGGCGAAGAAGGTCTCCTCGCCGGTCGCGGGTTCGGCCGCGCCGGTGGTGGTCCGGTCGGAGGCGGGAACCGCTCCGCCGTGTTCGGAGCCGTGCTCCCCGCCGTGTTCGCCACCGGGCGAGCCGGGGTCGTTGCCCGCCTTGGCCGCGGACACGTTGGTCGAATCGTTCTTCGTGGCAGCGGACTTGGTGTCCGAGGACGAGCATCCGGTGACCGCGAGCGCGAGCGTGGCGGACAAGGCGACGGTGGGCAGCGTGTACTTGCGTGCGGACATGACGAGTCTCCCCGAAGACATGGGTCGTGGAATGCGCGTGGGTTGTCCGGCCGGGCCTCGTCCGCGTGCGTGGCGCGGGGGCGCGCGGGCCGGAGTCACCGCCGCGGTGTCGTTACCGCGGCGTCGTTGCCGTGGTGCCTGTGGATGGCCAATCGGCTTGTGCCGCTTGGGAGTCGGCCGGCGGCGGTGGCGAGCCGAGGCCGCGCCGGCGCCGGGTGCGATCAGTAGCCGTAGCCGCCGGTCGAGGGCTTGTCGCTCGGCGGCGCCGTGGTCGCGGTCACGCCGGCCTTCTTGCCGTCGGGGGTCACCGCGAACCAAGTGCCGCCCACACCCTGGCCCTTGGTCTCGCCGGGCTTGGTGTCGGCCGCGAACCGGTACACCGGCCAGCCGCCGATGGTGACCTGGGTGCTGCCGTCGCCGCGGGTCACGCTGCCGACGACGGACTGGTCGACGCCGTTGAGGGTGACGCCGCCGGTGGTGGTGACGGCGGGCCACTTCGCGAGGCAGTCGCCCTCGCAGTTCGACTTGGACGGCTTGGCGGTGTCCTTGTCGAAGCGGTACAGCGTGAAGCCGGCGCCGTCGGCGACGATCGGGCCGAGCTTGGCGTCCGTGCCCGCCTTCAACACGGCCTTGCCCGCCGTACCGTTCGCACTCTGAGCGGGCGCGGCGGGCGTGCCGGGCGTGTTCGGCGCGGGCTGGGACTGCTGCCCGGTGGGCTGCGTCGCGGTGCCGGCGGCCTTGCCGTCGTCCTTCGAGTCACTGCCGCACGCGGACAGTCCGAGACCGAGCGCACCGGCGATGGCGACGGCGGCGAGGCTGCGGGTGCTGAAAACAGACATGGTGAACCCCCGGAGTGTGATTGATGGTTTGCCGAACGGCGGTACGGGAGACGGATTTTGGGTTCCGTTCCCGAGTCGACCGGTTCGCGTGCCGGTCGTTGCGCGTCGACATCCAGCAGTACGGGGGAGGGGTCGGAAAGGGTTCAGCGTCGGCGAAAGTTTTTTTCGGCGAATCCCGACCGAACCCGAACCGGCCCCGGCGGGAACCTCCGCCGGGGCCGGAACACGCAGGTCGGGGGCCTACCAGGCGGCCGGCGCGTAGTCCTTGAGGAAGCAGCCGTACAGGTCCTCGCCGGCCTCGCCGCGCACGATCGGGTCGTACACCCGGGCCGCGCCGTCGACCAGGTCGAGCGGCGCGTGGAAGCCCTCGTCGGCGAGCCGCATCTTCTGCGGGTGCGGGCGCTCGTCGGTGATCCAGCCGGTGTCCACGGCCGTCATCAAAATGCCGTCGGAGAGCATCTCCTCGGCACTGGTGCGGGTCAGCATGTTCAGCGCGGCCTTGGCCATGTTCGTGTGCGGGTGGCCGGGGCCCTTGTAGCCGCGGCTGAACTGGCCCTCCATCGCGGACACGTTGACCACGTACTTGCGCCGGGCCTTGGCCGCGGCCATCGCCGGACGCAGTCGGCTGACCAGGACGAACGGAGCGGTCACATTGCACAGTTGCACTTCGAGCAACTCGACCGGGTCCACCTCGTGCACGCGTTGCGTCCAGCTGTTGACCGGATCCAGGTCTGGGACCAGGCCGCCCGCGTCGATCGCGGTGCCGGTCTCGATCCGGGCGGGCGAGGCCGAACCGCTGGTCAGGGCGAGCGCGGTGAGTGCCTGCGGGGTCAGCGCCTGCTCCTCCGCGCGGGACTGCCCGGGCAGCAGTACGTGGCCGCTGCCGCCGATGTGTCCGAACGAGACCATCTCCGGCAGTTCGCCGGCCGGCAGCGGCGCGGCCTCGGCGGCGGCCAGTGCCGCGTACGCCTGCGGGGTCCGGCGCACCGTCTGTGCGGCGTTGTTGATCAGGATGTCCAGCGGTCCGGCCTCGGCCACCGAGTCGGCCAGCGCGACCACCTGGGCCGGGTCGCGCAGGTCTATCCCGGCGATCTTGAGCCGGTGCAGCCAGTCCGCGCTGTCCGGCATCGCGGCGAAGCGGCGGATCGCGTCGTTGGGGAAGCGAGTGGTGATCGTGGTGTGCGCGCCGTCGCGGAGCAGGCGCAGCGCGATGTACATGCCGATCTTGGCCCGGCCGCCGGTGAGCAGGGCGCGGCGCCCGGTCAGGTCGGTGCGCTGGTCGCGGCGGGCCCGGTTCTCGGCGGCGCACTCGGGACAGAGCTGGTGGTAGAACGCGTCCACCTCGCGGTAGCGCTTTTTGCAGATGTAGCAGGCCCGGGCGCGTTCCAGGACGCCGGCGATCTCGGTCGTGGTGACCGTGGTCAGCGCGATGCCGAGGGTCTCGTCGTCGATCCGGCCCGGCGCGCCGGTCGCGGTGGCGGCGGTGACCGCCTCGTCGTTGGCGATCACCCGGTCCCGGCGCTCCTTGCGGCGGCGCTCCTTGACGCTCTTGTAGATCCCGGCCGTGGCCCGCCGGATCCGGACCGCGTCCGGGTGCTCGACGTCCAGTTCCTCGACCTCGGCGAGCACGCTCAGGCACAACTCCATACGCGCGGGATCGATGCCCTCCGCCACGCCCGTGTCCGCCTGAATCCCACTACTCGCTGTCATCGCCGTTGCCGTTTCCTGTGCTCGCCGCCGCCACAAAACCCCGGCGGAACTCTACGTCGTGCCGAGACCTGGACCAATTCTCGCGTGCTCGGCCCGAGGGCGGCGCGGGACGGTCGGCGCACATCACGGACGGCCGCGGTGTCGGCCCGGCCGTCGGTCGGGACCGGCGGCCGGCGCCGGTGCGCGGGCGGTAGGGCGGGGTCGCGTTCCCGGGCAACCCCGCGGCCCGGGAACGCGACGTATTCGGGGCGGTCCGCTCAGGTGCGGGACCAGCCGTAGGTGCGCTCGACGGTGATCCGGATGACCACGCGGTGTTCCGTCGCCATCACGTCGCGGTATTCGGCCCAGTCCGGGTGCTCGCCGACGATCAGGCGGTATACCTCGACGAGTTCGTCGGCGATCGGGTCGTCGGGCGACTGGCACGCGGCACTGATCTCGGCGTGGCCCTCGGCGACCAGGTAGGCGTCGTAGTCGGGAGCGGTGACCAGGAAGCTCGCGCGCGGGTCGCGGGCCAGGTTGCGGGTCTTGGCGCGGTCGACGGTGGCCGAGATCCGGATCAACCGGCGGTCCGGCTCCCACAGGTAGGAGACCGGGGAGAGTTGGGGGCGGCCGTCCCGCTTGAGCGTGGTGAGGACGCCGCGTCGGTCGGTGCCGAGGAGTTTCGTGTCCATCGTGGGCGACTCGCTTTCGATGCGGGCTTCGGTGTCAGTCGAGGCAGGAACCAGTGGGCCAGTGGCCCGATGGCGAGGGTGAAGACGATCGTGCCGACGCCGACCGTGCCGCCGAGCAGGACGCCCGTGCCCAGGACGGTCACCTCGATCACGGTGCGGCCCAGCCGGATCGAGTGACCGCGAGCGGCCCAACCGGTCATCAGCCCGTCGCGCGGGCCCGGGCCGAGTCCGGCGCCGATGTACAAGCCGGTGGCGAGCGCGGTGAGCACGATCGCGGCGGCCAACAGCGCCGCCCGCAGCGGCAGGTTCTCCGGTGCGGGCAGCAGCCACAACACGCCGTCCACGACCAGGCCGACGACCACGACGTTGGCGATCGTGCCGAACCCGGGGCGCTGCCGCAGCGGGATCCACAGCAGCAGGACCAGGACGGCGGTGCCGATCACGACCTGCCCGAACGGCAGCCCGGTCCGCTCCGCGACGCCCTCGTGCAGCACGTTCCACGCGTCCAGGCCGAGTCGGGCGCGCACCATCAGCGCGATGCCGACGCCGAACAGGGCCAGGCCGAGGAACAGGCGGATCAGCCGATTCGGCAGGCGAACGGGGGTGCTCACGAGGCATCCGCCTTCCTGGCCGCACGCCCGGCGCTCGTCGGGGTCGGCGAAGTAGTTGATGTGTCATGTAGATCGTCCCGACCAAGTACATGACATGTCAAGTAGCTGCTAGATTGGTGGCCATGGCCCGCATCGAGGAGACGCCCTGGCTGGACCCCGGGCAGCAGCGCGCGTGGCGGGGGTATCGGCGGTTGCGACTGCTCGTGGATACCCGGGTGGCCCGTGATCTGGCCGTCGACTCGGGGCTGTCGGACCCCGACTACGACGTGTTGTCCGAGCTGTCCGAGGCGACCGGCCATCGCCGCCGACTGGGCGAGTTGGCCGAGCGCATGTTGTGGTCGCAGAGCCGGATGTCGCACCACGTCAAACGTATGCAGCAGCGCGGCCTGGTCCGACGCGAGGAGTGCGCGGGCGACGGCCGCGGCGCCGAGGTCGTGCTGACCGCCGAGGGGCTGCGGGTGATCGAGGAGGCCGCGCCGCACCACGTCGCCTCGGTCCGGCGGAACCTGATCGACCTGCTCACCGAGGAACAGATCGCGATGCTGGCGCAGATCGCGGACACGGTGGTCGAACGCATCGAACCGCGCAGCTGACCGTCCCGATCGGGTGCCCCGGGGACGCGCCCGCTCCGGGGCGGGCGGATACTCCCGCCGACCCGAGAACCGCCCACGGCCGAAGTCGTGGGCGGTCGGCCGGAGCACCCGGCGTCGAGCGGTCGGCCGGTCAGGCGTCCTGCGCGTAGCCCTTGGCGACGTGCTCCAACCACCACTGCGGTGCGGCGTTCATCAACGTGCCGAAGTCCCAGTAGTCGTGCCAGCGCACGATCTCGCCGTCGCGGAACTCGTGGATCGACACGAACGGCAGCACCACCTGCTCGCCGCTCTCCCAGTGCCACTCCTCGGCGTGCTCGGTCACCACCAGGTCGCCCTCGGCGACGGTGCTCTTGTGGTGGTGGATGTAGCCGGAGAGCATCTCCAGGCCCAGCCGCAGCCGGGCCTCCACGGCCGCCGGTCCGGTCGCGCCGGGCCCGGGCGCGGCGACGTCCGTGTAGTGGCCGTCGGCGGCGAAGTAGGCCGCGACCTTGGCGAAGTCGCGGGCGTACAGGTCCTGCCAGAACTGCTCGATCAGCCGCTTGTTCGCGGTCGCGTCACTCATGGCGCGCACCCTACGCACGCGCGCCGAAACTAAACAGAGGCAAGCTTCTCGGCGGGGGATGGCCCGGTCGGGCGCTCAGGTCCGCCAACCACGACCCGAGCGGCCCGCAGGCGACCGACGCCGGTCAGGTGCGATCCAGGAGCAGCGCGGTGAGCAGCGGCGCGTCCGGCCAGGCCGGACGCAGGTCGCCGAGCACGCGATAGCCCCAGCGCAGATACAGCGCGAGGACCCTGGGGTGGGTCGGATCCACCAGCAGGGTCACCCGCTGTTCGGTGCGGGCCGCGAGGAGCGTGTCGTGGATGGTGCGGGCCGCGCCGGAACCGCGCCACGGTTCGCGGACCATCAGCTCGTTGAGCGCGAACGTACGCCGTCCGTCCTCCTCGATGTCCGCCGCCGGCACCGGCTCGGTGAGTCCGGTCCACCAGCGCGCGCCGGCCTGGAGCGTGTACCCGAAGGCGTAGCCGACCGGGATGTCGCGGCTCCACCCCACGACGCACTCGAAGCCGGGCGCCGCGGCGTAACGCGCCAACCGCTCCGCGAAGGTCGGCACCGAGTGGAAGGGTCGGTCCAGATCCGCCGCGTAGACCTCGGCGTAGATGTCGAGCAGCACCCGCCCGATCTCGTCGAGGTCACCGCCCCGGTGATGGGTCCGCGCGATGTCGGTTGCCACGCTTCCTCCAGGTCGAGGTCATCGGCCCCCCGGCACGGGATCCTCCCCACTCCCGCCTCGGCCCACGCGCGGCGGGTCTGATGATCCGTCAACAGCCTTGCGTGACACGGAAATACTCGACGCGGCCGGGCTTCGCGTGGTCCCCTGCAAGGATGGCTGACCCCCTCCACGAACGTGACCTCGCCCGGCCCGCCCTCGACCTGGTGGCCAAGGCCGCCGGGCCCTACCTGGAGGCGCTGCCCGGGCTGCCGGTGCGGATCCCGGCCCCCGACGTGCTCTTCGACCGGCTGGGCGGACCGCTGCCCGAGCGTGGCGACGGCACGTTGGCCAGCATCGAGGAACTGCTCGACGTGGGCACCCGCGCCGCGACGCAGTCCTCGGGTCCCCGGTTCTTCCACTTCGTCGTCGGCGGAGCCACCCCGGCCGCCCAGGCCGGCGACTGGATCACCGGGCTGCTCGACCAGGTGGCCGGACTGTGGGCCGCGTCGCCGCTGGCGACCGAGACCGAGACGGTGGTGCTCGGTTGGCTCAAGGACCTGTTCGGGCTGCCCGACTCGTACGGCGCGGTGCTCACGCCGAGTGCGACGTTCGCCAATCTCACGGCGCTCACCTGCGCGCGGTACTGGTGGGCCGCGCAACACGGCGTGGACGTCACCGCCGACGGGCTGGCCGGACTGCCGACCATGCCGGTGCTCACCAGCGGCTACGTGCATCCCAGCAATCGCAAGGCCCTCCAGATCCTGGGCTGCGGGCGGGACACGCTCCGGGTGTGCGCGCGCGACGACGCGGGTCGGGTGGACATCGACGCGATGGAGCGCGCGCTGATCGAGATCGACGGGCCCGCCGTACTCATCGCCACCGCCGGCGAGGTGGACACCGGTGACTTCGACCCGATCGACGCGCTCGCCGACCTGGCCCGACGCTACGGCGCGTGGCTGCACGTGGACGGCGCGTTCGGCCTGTTCGCCGGCGTCTCGCCGCGGTTGCGGCATCTGGTCAAAGGCGTCGAGCGCGCGCACTCGGTGGCGTCCGACGGGCACAAATGGCTCAACGTGCCGTACGAGAGCGGATTCGTGTTCGTCCGCGACGCCGCGGTGATGGGCAGGGCGTTCGGCGCGTGGAACGCCCCGTATCTGCCCGGCGCCGGCGACACCCACCTCAACTACGGCTCGCTCGGGCCGGAATCCTCACGCCGGGCCCGGTCACTGCCGATCTGGGCCACGCTGCGCGCGTACGGCCGCTCCGGATACCGGGCGATGATCGAGCGGCACAACGACCTCGCGAACCACCTCGGCGCGCTGGTTGAGCAGGCCCCCGACCTGGAGTTGCTGGCCCCGGTGCGGCTGTGCGTCGTGTGCTTTCGCTACCGCCCGACCGGGCCGACCGGGGAGGCCGAACTGGACGAGCTCAACCGCCGACTCGGCGCCGAACTCAACGAGGACGGTCGGGTGTACGCGGGCACCACCGTCTACCGGGGCCGGGTCGCACTGCGCCCGGCGATCGTGAACTGGCGAAGCACCGAGGCGGATGTCGAACTGCTCGCGGACGTGGTCCGGGAGATCGGCGCGCGGGTGGCCGCGGACCTGCGCGCGGAGCCCCCGGCATAGATCTCCGAACAAGTCTGCGATCGCACCGCGTGAAGCGAATCATTCGGGGCAGACGTCGGGCGGAGGTGGTTCAAGATGATTCCGCTGCTTGTCGTGCTTTTGCTCGCTTTGATCCTGTTCGGTGCAGGATTCGCCCTGAAAGCCCTCTGGTGGATAGCCGTGATCGTGCTGGTGCTCTGGGCCCTCGGGTTCGTGTTCCGCAGCGCCGGTGCGGGTGGCCGTCGTGGGCGTTGGTATCGCTGGTAGTCGACACGTCGTCGAACCGCCGGACGCGGGGCCTGTCGAAGCGACGGGCCCCGCGGCCATGTCCGGGATCGGTCGCCGAGGATCGGTGCGAGCGACGCGATCCGGTGTCGAAACGATTCCGCGAGGGGGTCTGGGCGGCGGAACGGGAGGAGTACTTTGGGGAGACCGAGGGCACCTCGTATGCCGTCACCCATGGCGGCGTCGTCTGCGGCGATCCGGACATCCGCGCACCAGACCGACCAGAGGATTCGAACCCATGTACTCACAGCACTCGATCGCGGGACACCGCCGAAGCTCTCGACCGGAGACCACGGTCGAGATGACCTACGGCCTGGCCTGCACGATGTGCGGCCGCGACCTGCGGGCCGCAGCGGACCGACCCGCGCACGACGCGGTGCCGGTCGGGCATGTGGAGGAACGGCAGACCTTCGCCTGCCGCGGCGTGTGCGCGCGGTTCGCGAGCGGTTCGGCGGACGGTATCGCCGAGGAGCCGGTGCCGCTGGACCAGCGGGTGGCGGCCTTCCCGACCGAATGACCGCCGGCGGCCGACCGCCGCCGACCGGCCTCCGGCGACCGGCCCGGTGCTCAGGCGCTGGTGCGCTTGCGCGTGGTCTTCTTCGCCGCGCTCTTCTTCGTGCTCGACTTCGCCGAGGACTTGCTCCCCGACGAGTCCTTCGTCGAGGTCTTCGCGGAGGTCTTCGCCGCCGGCTTGCGCGCGGCACTCTTCCGGCCCGACGCGGCCCGGCCGTGGCCCTTGTTCGCCGCCTCGACGCTCGCGGTGAGCGCGGCCATCAGGTCGACCACGTTGTCCGGCGTCTCGGCCCGCTCTTCCTCGGCGGCGGCCGGGGCGGTGCCCTCCAGGCGCGCGACGACCAGCGAGTCGAGCGCCTCCTTGTAGTCGTCGTGCAGCGCCTGGAAGTCGAAGTCCTCGCTCAGCGTGTCCATCAACGACGTGGCCATCTTCAACTCCTGCGGCCGGATGTCGAACCGGCCCTCGGGGGCCAGCCCCTCGGACGTGCGCACCTCGTCCGGCCAGAGCATGGTCTGCAGGATCAGGATGTCGTCGTGCACGCGCAGCAGGGCCAGGCTCTCCCGGGTGCGCAGGGTGATCTTGGTGACCGCGGACTTGCCCGCCTTGTTCAGCGCCTCGCGCAGCAGTACGTACGGCTTGGCGGCGGCGGGGGTCGCGGTCTGGAGGTAGTACGCCTTGGACAACATCAGCGGATCGATCTCGTCCACGTCCACGAACGCGAGCACGTCGATGACCTTCTTGCTGGGCAGCGGCAACTCCGCCATGTCCTGATCGGTGAGCACCGCCTGCCGGCCGTCGGGCGCTTCGTACGCCTTGGCGATCTCCTTGTACGGGACCTCGCGCTCCTCCAACTCGCAGTAGCGCTTGAGGCGGATCCGGCCGCCGTCCTTCTCGTGCACCTGATGCAGGGGCACGTTGTGTTCCTCGGTGGCGGGGAAGAGTTGGACCGGGATGCTCACCAGCCCGAACGTGATCGCACCTTTCCAACTGCTGCGCATCGGCTCTCCACTTTCGCGGATTATGCATCGATATCTGGACACAAGGGGACCTTTACCGTATGCCGGACCGCATCGCCACGACAGTCGACGGACGTTCGCTGACGCTCACCCACCTGGACAAGGTGTGGTGGCCCGAGACCGGATACACCAAGGGCCAGGCACTGGACTACTACGCCAAGGTCGCCCCGGTCCTGCTCCCGCACCTGACCGGGCGCCCGGCCACGTTCATCCGCTTTCCGCACGGGGTGGACGGCGGGAGCCGCTTCTACAACAAGCATGTGCCGCCGGGTGCGCCCGACTGGGTGAGCACGATCGAGGTCGTCGGCCGGGACGAGAGCAGGCAGCAGGTCGACGTCGACTCGCTGGCCACCCTGATGTGGGCGGCCAACCTGGCCGCGATCGAGCTGCACGTGCCGCAGTGGGGCGCCGACCCCGACGGCCACGACCGGCTGGTGTTGGACCTGGACCCCGGGCCGGGGGCGGGCATGGCCGAATGCCGCGAGGTCGCGCTGCTGGCCCGCGACCTGCTCGCGGCGGACGGGTTGACCTGCGTGGCCAAGACCTCGGGCAGCAAGGGGCTGCACCTGTACGCGGCCCTGGAGCCGACCCCGGAGGCCGCGGTCGGGGCGTACGCCAAAGCGCTCGCGGTGCGCCTGGAGCGGGATCGGCCCGACCTGGTCGTGCACCGGATGGCCAAGAATCTGCGGGCGGGACACGTGTTCGTGGACTGGAGCCAAAACGCCAGTGCCAAGACCACCGCCGCGCCGTACACCCTGCGCGCGCAGCCCGAGCCGACCGTGTCCACGCCGGTGTCCTGGGCCGAGGTCGAATCGGACGCCGAGCTGGTGTTCGACCCGGCCCAAGTCCTCGAACGGGTGACGCGCGACGGCGACGTCTTCGCGCCACTGCTGGCCGCGAGCACCACCGGCCGACTGCCGTAGGACACGCCCCGTAGGCATCGGCCCGGATCAGTCCTCGGCCAGATCCGGGCGCAGGCGATGCCAGGACGGGTGGCGCAACAGTCCCGCGCGAGTGAGTGTCGCGTACCGGACCTCGCCGATCAGCCGGGGCAGCACCCAGCGCGCGTCGGCCACCTCCGGCTCCGGCGTGAACGGGCACGCGTCGATCGCGGACACCCGCAACAATTCGCCCAGTACGGCCCGGTCCCGGTCACCGAAGCCGGTGCCCACCGCGCCGACGTAACGCAGCACACCACCCTCGCGCACACCGACCAGCAGCGCGCCGGGCAGACCGGTGAGCCGGCCGCGACCGGGCACCCAGCCGCCCACGATCACGTCCAGGGTGTGCACGTGCCGGATCTTCACCCAGTGCCGCGAGCGCTCGCCCGGGGTGTACACCGAGTCCAGCCGCTTGCAGACCAACCCCTCCAGGCCCTCCGCGCGGGTCGCCGTGAGCGCGGTCTCGCCGTGCCCGATCAGCGCCGCCGGCGTCGACCAGTGCGGTCCGTTCAGTTCGAGCCCCTCCAGCACCCGACGCCGCTCCGCGTAGGGACGATCGATCAGTGGTCGGCCGGACAGCAGCAACACGTCGAACAGCAGCAGCCGGGCGGGCACCCGATCGCGCATCCGGGCCGCCTCGGCGGGGTGGTCGGCCAACCCCATCCGGGACTGAAGGCGTTCGAAGTCGCTGTGCCCACGCTCGTCCAGCGCGACCACCTCGCCGTCCAGCACCGCCGACCGGGTGCCCAACGCGGTGCGCAGCGCGCGCAGCTCCGGGTAGGCGCCGGTGATGTCGGCCCCCGAACGCGCCCGCAGCAGCACCGTGCCGTCCCCCGGGAGATAGCCCAGACACCGCTGACCGTCCAGCTTCGTCTCGTACGCCCAACGATCGTCCTCGACGGCCGGCGGCAACGATCCCGAGGTGGCGAGCATGGGCGGATACACCGGCAGATCGGCCATGGGGTGAGCCTGGTCGCGACGGCGGTCGGCTACACACACGGTCCCCCGGACGGCCCAGGGGCGTGTCGGTGCCGCCCGCCGGCGGCACGACCGATCGGCGGCGGGCGGGCGGCGCCGGTCAGGGGCGCTTCTCGTCGCGGAGCACGCGGAAGGAGATGCCGGCGGAGCGCAGCCGGGTGATCAGGGCGTCGCCGAGGGCGGCGGCCGGCGTCGTCTGGCCCGCGGTCTCCGGGAGTCGGTCGTGGGCCAGGGACAGCGCGGACTCGGCCAACATCTTGGCGGTCTCGGTGTAGCCGGGGTCGCCGCCGGCCACCTCGGTGATCAGCCGGCGGTCGCCCGCGTCGGCGACGAACAGCACCCGGAACCAGGACCTGTCGCGGGCGGCGGCGGAGGGGCCGGTGCCGGCCGCGCGGCGGGCGAGCAGGCGTTCGCGGACCGGGCCGATCCGGGCCAGGCCGACCAGGGTGCCCAGGCCGACGGCGCCGGCCAGCGCGACCGGGAGGTGCTTGACGGCCGCGTAGTGCCGGTAGCCGAAGTCGGGGCCGTAGTCGGGCAGCGCGGCGGCGGAGCGGACCACCACGTGCGGGTCGATCGTGGGCAGCGGGATCGCCCACATCCCGGTGGTGCGGTCCAGCCGGGGCGGGCCGGTGCCGATCCGGACCCGGCGGCCGAGTGGCGCGGGCTCGGCGGCGCGGCGGGCCCGGTGCGCGCGGTCGGCCTCGCGGAGTCGGGTGAACGCGTTCATCGCGGAGTGGAAGGTGCCGCCGGAGAAGGTGCCGCTCGCCCGGACGAAGCCGTCCACCCGGATCGGTACGTCCCGGGGCAGCAGGCCCACGGTGTACAGCACGCCCAGGTCGTGCGGGATCGAGTCGAAGCCGCACGCGTGCACGAGTCGCGCCCCGGTCGCGACCGCGGTGGCGTGCTGGTCCAGGTAGACCCGGTCGACGAACTCCGCCTCGCCGCACAGGTCGACGTAGTCGGTGCCGGCCGCCGCACACGCGGCGACGAGCGGGCCGCCGTGCCGGAGGTAGGGCCCGACGGTGGTGGCCACCACGCGGGTCGAGGCGGCGAGTTCGGCCAGGGCGGCGGTGTCGTCGGCGCGCACGCACAGCAGGGGGAGGTCGGCGTGGCGCGGGTCGATCACGGCGAGGCGGTCCCGGAGCGCGCGCAACTTCCGCGCGTCGCGGCCCGCCAGGGCCCAGCGGGTCGTGGGCGGGGCGGCGCGGGCAAGGTAGGCGGCGGTCAGTTCGCCGGTGAACCCGGTCGCGCCGAACAGGACGATGTCGTGGACACGGGTATCCGAGGGCATCTCCCGAGGCTGGCGCACGGGTTCGAGGACGCGCAAGCGGGTCCGGCCGATCGGCCTCGCCCGGGGCGGGTCTCGGGGGTTCTCGACGCGGCTTTTCGCCCGCCGTGAGCGCGGACCGGGCCGATCGGGCGATCGGGCGATGGGGCCGTCCGGGCCGACTGATCGGTTCGGGCCCACGTCCCGGCGACGGCGGGGTCGGCTCGGTCCCGCCGTCGCCGCCGAGCGGACCCGAGCCCCGGCTCCGAACCCCGGCCCGGAGCGCCGGGTCGGGACGGAGTGGGTGTCCGTCCGGTGCTTCGGGCCGAGACTCGTTCGGGTGCGTCGTCGTCCGGTCAGCGGGTCAGCAGGGCCGTGATCGTCGAGCCGGGGGCCTCCGGGCTCCAGGTGGGATCGCAGCCGGCGAGGGCGGCGAAGGCGCGGGACCACTTGGTCGTGTCGTCGCCCAGGTGGGTTTCGATCAGGGCGGCGATCTCGGTGCGGGCCTCGTCGGCGGCGGCGCGGAGCGCGGGATCGGCCTCGATCCGGACGGCCGCCTCGGCGATCCAGCGCAGCACGGAGGCCGCGCCGCGGGCGCGGTGGACCAGGTCGTGGCCGGTCAGCAGGCCGGTGGTGACCAGGAGGTCCAGGTGGATGTGCCATGCGGTGTCGCCGAGCAGTTCCCGGCCGAAGGCGACCGAGGCACGCGCGTGCTCCGCGTCCAGCGTCGCGGCCGTGCGGGCGATCCGGAAGTGCACGGGCCCGAGTTCGAGCAGCCGTGCGGGCGAGTCCGGTTGGATCACGAGCCGGTTCAGCACGTCCGCCGGGAACGGCTCCCGCTCGTGCTCGGCCACGATCAGATCCCAGTCGCGCAGGTACGGCAGGTCGAGCACCTCGTCCGTCTCGGAGCCCCGCGTGCACCTGCGCAGCTTGGCGACCAGCTTGTCGCCGGCGCGTTCGCGGTCGATCCGCTCGGTGAGCGCCGCGTCGGGATCGGCCGCCGCCAGGGCCTTGGCCACCATCCGGCCGGCGGTCGCGCCGAGCACGCCCTGTTCGACCAGTTCGCCGACACGATTCGCGCCGCCGTACCGCAACAGACCCCGCACGCCCAGGAGTCGGTCCAGCAGCGCGGCCTTCTTGCCCAGTCGGCGCAGCGTGTGCTCGATCACCTCGGGGTCGGCCGCCTCGACCCGCAACCGCAGCGCCGGCAACACCGACGCGGTCGCCTTGTCGTCGGCCAGGAGTCGTTCGCGCAGCTCCGGATCCAGCGGCAGCACAGCCGGCGACCCGACAGCCGAACGCCCCTGCGGCACGCGGGAGAGCACCGCGCGGCGCACCACGACGTTGCCGCGGACCAGCGGTGAGCCGTACAGGTCGGCGTTCAGCACCGGGTCGTCCAGGCGCGTGAGCCGAGCCCGGATCGCGCTGTCACGACTGTGCGTGGCCAGGATCCGCAGCGCGGTTCGATCCTGGGTGATGAAGGGGTATTCGTCGAGCGCGGGCGCGCGGTGCTCGACGTAGTCCGCGTAGGCCCACAGCGTGGGGTAGGCGTGCTCGCCCAGCCGCGGCAGCAGCACCGCGAGCGCCTCGGCGGACGCGCGCAGGAGCAGGTTGCCGGCCGGCCACCGCCAAGCGCGGCGCACCCGATGGGCGCTCCGACGCACCGTGTCGAACTCGACGGTGATCGGCGACTCGAGCCGCCCCCACTCGAACGTCTCGTCGGGAGCGGACTCCGATTTCACGTCCAGGACTTCGGGCAACGGGAGATCCCCCGCGGTGTCCATCGCGACGAGCGCGCGCAACCACCGCTCCGGGTCCACGCCCAGTCGCTCGGCGACCAGCGCCTCGATTGCCCGGTTCAGCGGACCGGCCAAGGTCAGCGCGCGCCACTTCCTGGGCAGCGGGGTCAGGGCCTGGGTGGGGAGCACGCCGAGCACGTCGGTGGGGCCGACGATGCCGTGCCGATACGCGCCCTCGGCCAGGAAGTCGCCGCCGCCACGCGTCTCGTCGTAGTACTCGCGGATCCAGCGCAGGTACGAACTCGGCTTGGTCGGGCCCGGCCAGGTGTCCCTGGTCGGGTACTGCTCGGGGCGCTCGGCGGGGTTACCGGCCAGGAGCGCGGTGACGCGGTCCTTCGTCGGCTCCTCCAGGCCCTTGTTCTCGGCCATCGACTTCAGCACCTCGGGCTCGCCGAGGTCGATCAGGTCGTTGGCGACCGACTCGTCGAACACCCGGCGTCCCAGGGCCACCCGCGGTTGCACCGAGTCGCTGCCGAAACACGCCTCGTAGAGCCAACTCGGGTACTCGTAGCCCGGCGCGTCGACCGTCGACACCGAGGCCAGCGCCGCGAGCACGGCCGGATCCTCCGGCACCGGCACCGGGACGGGCACGGGATGCAAACCGGCCGCGACGTCGCGCAGGAAGTGCGCCGCGACCAGCCGGGACCTGCGATCGGGATCGGCGGCCCGGATCGTGCCGCCACGCCTGGTGGTCGATGCCGGCGCGGTGGCGGGCACCGGTGTGCTGTTCGCCGTCTCGGCCGCGTCGCGCCGCGCGGCGGCCAGCGTGGCGGCGTCCGCCCGGGCCAACTCCTCGGCTCCCGGCCGCGGACCGGCGGCCTGACCGGCCACGGTGACCAACTCGGCGAGCGACGCGTTGAAGCCGTCGATCAGACCGACCGCGATGGCCAACGCCTCGGTGTGGCCCGCGAGATGCTCCCGGGTCAGCTCGGCCAGCCGGGCCCGCATCGGGGCCAGCACGGTCGTCGGGTTCACCCGGCGCGCGGCCGTCACCACCGCCTGCGCCGGATGGGCCACGTCGATCAGGCGGGCGGGATCGAGCAGGTCGTACTCCACCGCCTCGTTCACCCAGTTCTCGTTCCCGTCGAACGGCTCGGTGCGCAGCCATTCCTCCGGCAGGGTGTCGTTCGTCCGGCGCGCGTAGTTGCGTTGCGCGTTGATCAGCACCAGGCGCAGCCGCGCGCGGTCCTCGTCGGTGGCGTCCTCGTGGCGGATCAGATCGTCGACGGCCTCGTAGGCGAACGGCTCCTCCCGCTCGGCCGCCATCAACAGCGCGAAGTCGTGCGCGTACGGCTCGTGCACCAGGTCGCGCACGGTGGTGCGACTGGTGCGGGTCTGCAAGCGGTGCGGCAGCGTGGCCGGGTCCTCGTACGGTTCGCCGCTCTCGCGCAGGTCGGTCAGGCCGTCCTCGGCCTTGAGCGCGGCCTCCACCCGCTTGCGGATCTGCGCCGCGGTGCCGGTGCCGCTGCTGTCCAGCAAAGTGCGTACGCCGGCCGGGCCGTGCCGTTCCCAGACCTTGACGTAGGCGTACTGCTGGGCGATCTTGCGGCAGCCGAACCACAGTGCGCGGGCCGCGAGTTCGGGATCACCACTGGCCACCAGCGGCAACAGGGTGCGACGGTCGCCGTGGGCGAGCAGTTCGGCGCGCAGGCCGGGGGCCAACGGCGTGCGGGCGGCGATGGTGCGGCGCAGCGATGGCGTCGAGCGCAGGCTCAGGTAGGCGGCGGCGTCCACGGCCGGGACCTGTTTGGCCACCAGCCGGGCCAGTTCGCGGATGTCCAGGCCGACGTTGCGGGCGATCGCCTCCCACACGCGTGGGTCGGTCGAGGTGATCGCCGCCTCGTGCACATGTCGCGGGAGCGAGCCGCTGGAGAGCAGATCGCGCACCAGCGAGTCGGGCAGGTCGGGCAGCAGGGCGCGCAGGTCGTCGGGGTCGGCCGCGGTGAGCAGGTGCCGGTAGGGCTTGGTCAGCGTCGGCGGCGGGCCGCCGGCCGGCTCCGGCGGCGCGGTCACGGTGCCCGCCTCGATGCCGGCCAACAGGGCGGGCAACGCTTCGCGTCGGCGCGGCAGTACGGCCCGCAGCGTGGTCCAGCGGTCGGCGTGGGCGCCCAGGTGCCGGTGCAACAGGTCGCGCAGCTCGGCGCATTCGGGCAGTTCGACCAGGGTGGCGACGGCGGTTCGGGCCGGGGTCACCTCGTGCACCACTCGGGCCAGGTCGGCGGGTTCGGCCAGGTCGCGGGTGAGCGCGGCGATCCGGGCCAGGGCCGGGTGTTTGGGGGTGCCGATCGCCGCGCGCAACACCGCGAGCGTCGGCCTGGCGACCGGGCCCACCACCGTCGGGTGTGCGGTGTACAGCGCGACGAGCAGGTCGTCGGGGCAGTCCGGGTCGGCGGCCAGCAGCGCGGCGATCGCCTCGGGCAGCGGTTCGCGGCGCTGCTCGTCGCGCACGGCGACCCAGTCGATCTCCCGACGCCATGTCAACGGCGGCAGGCCGGCGCGCAGTTCGGCGATCAGCCCGGCACTGCCCTCGGCCTCGGCCACCGCGTCGGCCAGTTCGGGACGCGCGGTGACCACTTCACCGACCGCCAGGGCGGTCGCGGCCACTTCGGGCCGCACGTGGCGCGACGCCTCGGCGAGCAGGTCGGTGCCGCCGTGCCGGCTCAGCGACAGCAGGCCGCGCAGTTCCTCGGCGGCGGTCAGGCCCCCGGCACACGCCCGCAGCGCGTGCGCGACCAGATCCGGTCGATCGGCGACCACCGCGGCGCCCAGTCGGCGCGGCGGCTCGCCCTCGGCGGGCTGTGCGAGCAACTCCTCGTGCAGCGCGGTCAGCGGGTGCGGGGTGCCGGCGTGCCGGCCGGGCGCGAGCACGATCCGGCGCATCCACGCGCCGGCCTCGGGGTGCGCGTACACGATCCTGTCCACGACCGGGTCCGGCTGCTCCAGCAGCGCGGCCAGATCCGCCGCGGTGAGCACCGCCACGTTGTGCGCGAGGGCGCGGCGCACCCACGGGTCGGGGTCCCGCGCGGCGAGCGAACGCAGACTCGGAGCGAGTTTCGGATCGCCCAGCAGCGCGCCGACCACGTCGTCGCCGATCCGATGGCGGACCCGCCCGAGGTCGCCGACAACCGCTCCCTCGAACAACAATCCGACCAGAACGGCCTTGTTCGTGATCTGTACCCGTGCCACCACTCGCCCCCGCACTCGCCTGTCCCACTTTCGGGTTCCACCCCATCACAACGCGCGGACATCGGGCGCGCCGGCCCCGCCGCGGTGGCGATTGGTTCGGACGCGCATTCGGGTCGACGTGTCGACCTGCGGTGATTACGGGTACAACCGATCGAGTCCTCCCAAGTAGTACGGCCTGTCCGGATCATGGTCGAGCGCGTCGCGGGTCGCGATGTCGCACCTGGTGGGGTCCGGGGTCGTCCCGGGGCCTCAGGGTGCGGGCACGGGTCGTGACGTGCACCGGCTACGGATGGTCATGTCCAGGTGGAGGCCCTGCCCGGCGGGTTCGCCCGCTCGAAAGGACGGTTCGGTGATGACCACTCTGGGTGTCGAGGAGGAGTATCTGCTCGTGGACCCGGTCAGCGGACTGCCGGTACCGGCGGCCGAGCGGGTCCGGGCCGAGGCGAGCCTGCGGCCCGGGATCGACCTCGGCGACGTGCAGCCGGAATTACTGAAGGCGCAGTTGGAGGTGGCGACGCCGGTGTGCTCCTCGCTCGACGAGATAAACGGGCATCTGTCCCGGATGCGCCGCGAGCTGTCGGCCGCGGCCGAGCGGATCGGCTGCCGGATGGTCGCCTGCGGGACCGCGCCCGCCGGTGACGGGAAGCTGATGGAGGTGAGCGAGCATCCGCGCTACCTGGCGATCCGGGCGAACGCCCGGCGATTGGCCGACGTGCAGCTCATCCACGGGATGCACGTGCATGTGGCGGTGCCCGATCGGGAGACCGGCGTGCAAGTGGTCAACCGGATCCGGCCGTGGTTGCCGGTGTTGGTCGCGATGGGCGCCAACTCACCGCTGTGGCAGGGGCTGGACACCGGTTTCGCGAGCTGGCGCACGATCCATTACGCACGCTGGCCGGTGGAGGGGCAACCGCCGCTGTTCGCCGACCTGGAGGAGTACGAACGGCGGGTGGACGCGCTGCTCGCGGTGGGCGTGATGCTCGACCGGGGTCAGGTGTACTGGCAGGTGCGGCTTTCCGAGCGGTTCCCGACCGTCGAGATCCGATGCCCGGACGTGCAGTTGCGGGCGGACGACGCGGTGATGCTCGCGGGTCTGGTGCGGGCGCTGGTGGTGACCGCGCTGCACCAGCACGACGAGAAGGCGCCGTATGCCGCACCGGAGCCGGAACTGCTGCGGGCCGCGTGTTGGTTGGCGGCTCGGGACGGATTGGAGGGCGATCTGTTCGGGCCGGTGGGACCGGCGGGTACGGCCCGCCGGATCCAGGCGGGGGACCTGGTCTGCGAGCTGCTCGAGCACGTGACCCCGGTGCTGGACGAATTCGGGGACACCGCCCAGGTGTTCTCGCTCGTGGACCGACTGATCCTGCAGGGTACGGGGGCCGATCGGCAGCGTGAGGCATTCGTGGCCGGGGGTCTGCCGGGCGTGCTGGATCTGCTGATCTCGGACACCACGGGGACCTGACGGGGTGGGCCGGGTCCGGCCGTCATCGGTCGTGCTCGGTCTTCTCGGCTTGTTCGTTGTACGCGATCCTTTCGATGTGATCGGCGTGCGAGGCGTGTTCGTGTGCGCGCGACCGTTCGATGTGTTCGATGTGTTCGATGTGTTCGGTGGTGCGGAAAGGGGCTGACGGGGGAGGGATCGGGAGGCAGGGTGGGGGTGTGTCGACTCCCGCGCATCACCTGACTCCTCCGCCTCGGGCCGGCCACCTCGTGGTGTGCGGCGACGACGCGCTCGCGCAACGGCTGTCCTACGAACTCGCGCACGTCTACGGCGAGCACGTGACCGTGCTGCTGCCCTCGGTGCACCGCAACCACGGCCCGCAGATCGACGACCTCGCGCGCGGCGGGGGGTTGTCGGTGTCGGTGGTGGAGGCGGCCGAGCCGGACGACGACGCGTTGCGCTCGGCGGGCGTGTCGGGCGCGATGGCGCTCGCCCTGGTCTACCGGGACGACCGGGCCAACATCCACGCGGCGTTACGGGCCCGGCGGATCAACCCGAACATCCGACTCGTGGTGCGGCTGTACAACCGCAAGCTCGGCCGACACCTGGAGGAACTGCTCGACCGCGCGGTCGTGGCCCGGATCGGGGACCTCTCGGCCCGGGACGTGACCACGACCGTGCTCTCCGACGCGGACACCGCCACCCCGGCCCTGGTCGCGGCGGCGATCTCCGGCGCGGGCAAGGTCGTTCAGGCGGACGGGCTGCTGTTGCGGGCGGCCGAGCGGCCCGCCGACGAGCGTGACCCCGCGCCGTACCTGTACACGCTCGCGCTCGCCTCCGACGGGGTGGGCGGCAGCCCGGAGTTGCTGCCGGACGACGGCACGGTGGCCGCGGCGGGACGGACGCGGGGGCGGACCGTGCTGGAGACGATCACCCTGGAGGAGGGCGGCGCACCGGTCAACCGGCCCCGGCTGCCCCAGGGACTGCCGGTGGCCACGCTGTTCCCGCCCCGGCTGCGGTACGCGATCTTCGGCCTGGTCACACTGCTCTTCGTGTTCGCGGGCCTGACCTGGTGGGTCACCGGGGATCCGCCGCTGCGCGCCGCCTACCGCTCGATCCTGGACGTGTTCGGGATGGGCGATCCGGCGATCGGCGAGGGCACCGGTCGGCAGGTTTTGCAGGTGTTGTCCGGGCTCGCCGGGATGGCCCTGATGCCGGTGCTGTTCGCGGTGGTGCTGGAGAGCCTGGGCACGTTCCGCACCGCGACCACCCAGCGCCCGCCGCCGCGCGCGATCGCCAACCATGTGGTGCTGCTGGGCCTGGGCAAGATCGGTACGCGTGTGCTGGATCGGCTGTGCGACCTGGGCATCCCGGTGGTGTGCGTGGAGCGCGACCCGCAGGCGCTGGGCATCGCGACCGCGCACGCGCGTCGGGTGCCGGTGGTGATCGGCGACGTCACCCGCGAAGGCGTGCTGGAGGCCGCGCACATCGGCACCAGCCGGGTGCTGCTCGCGCTGACCAGCAACGACGCGATCAACCTCGAGGCGGCCCTGTACGCCCGCGAGGTCGATCCCGAACTGCGGGTGGCGATGCGGCTGTTCGACGACGACTTCGCCAAGATGGTGAACCGCACGCTGCGCGAGTCCTACCCGAACGCGCTGACCCGCAGCCGCAGCGTCTCCTCGTTGTCCGCGCCGGCCTTCGCGGGGGCCGTGATGGGGCGGCAGATCCTGGGCGCGATCCCGGTGGAGCGCGAGGTGTTGCTGTTCGCGGCGATCGACGTGGCCGGCCATCCGGAGTTGCAGGGGCAGACGGTCGCGGAAGCGTTTCGGGCCGGACTGTGGCGGGTGCTCGCGCTGGACGTGGCCGATCCGGCGGAACGCCGCGCCGACCTCGGCCGGGACGCGGCCCCACAGCGCGACCTCCAGTGGGAGCTCCACCCGGGATACCTGCTACGCCCCACCGACCGAGTGGTCCTGGCGACAACCCGCCAGGGCCTGGCCCAACTCCTCCAAGCCAACCGAGGCCCCACCCCAACCCACTGACGCACCCCACTCCGACGCCCCGCGTCCCCACCCTCGCTCCACGGCCCGATTGCCCCTCGACCCGCGCCACCCCTTCGCCCGCCACCCTCGCGCCCGCGGCGTGGGCTGTTCGGTGTGCGTGGTGAGGGAAGGATGTCCGGAATTCTTCTTCGTTGTTACGGTGTGTCGCCGACAGACTTCGTAGCGACACGAGGCGGCGAGGGATGAAGGTGAGGGTGAGTGGTGATGTCCGAAGGACGTGAGGGTGCCGGGACGGGTTCCGGCGAGGCCGATGTGATCTTCCACGGCGGCGAAATCGAGACGGTGGCGGACGGGCCCGGTCCCAAGAGGGTCGTGGCGGAGGACGGTGCGCGGCCGGAGGCGGTCGCCGTCAAGGACGGCCGCATCGTCTTCGTCGGTGGTCTCGACGAGGCACTCGCGCGATGGCGGGGCACGACGACGGAAGTGCGTGACCTGGACGGCCGGGCGCTGCTCCCCGGATTCATCGATCCGCACGGCCACGTGGTCGGCACCGGCCTCCAGGAGACCGTCGCCGACCTGCTCGGCGAACCGGACGGCGATGTCGGTGACATCGAGACGATCGTGCGCAAGCTGCGCGAGTTCGGCGACAGCGAGGTCGGCCGGCGCTCCGCGTGGATCGTCGGGTTCGGTTACGACGACGCGTTGCTCGACGGCGAGTCGCACCCCACCCGGGAGGACCTGGACAGGGTCTCCATCGAGCGTCCGGTGCTGGCCATCCACCAGTCCTTCCACCTGGGCGCGGTGAACAGCAAGGGGCTCGAGGTGTTGAACTACAGCGCCGCCACCGAGAACCCGAAGGGCGGGGTGATTCGGCGCGGCGACGAGTCGGTGCTGCCCTTCGGCGAGCCGAACGGGGTCTTGGAGGAGACCGCGTTCACTCCCGCCTCCGGTCGCGCGATCATGGGCATCGACGAGCGTGACCGGGCCCTGTTCCTGGACAAGGGCCTGAAGGCGGCGGCGAGTTACGGCTTCACCACGGTGCAGGAAGGTGCCGCCGAGCTGGCCGTACTGGGGGACCTGCGCGCACTGGCGGCGGCCGAGCCGCTGCCCCTGGACGTCGTCGTCTACGTGAAGGCGGCCGACGCGATCAAGACCCCGCACCTGGTCGACGCGAGCGGGGAGTATGTGAACGGCCTCCGGGCCGCCGGGATCAAGCTCAACCTGGACGGCTCGCCGCAGGGCAGGACGGCCTGGTTGCGCGAGCCGTACAAGACTCCGCCCGCGGACGAGGGCGACGACTACTGCGGTTACCCGACGCTGGAGGAGGAGGTCGCCCTGGAGCAGGTCCGGGCCGGCTTCGCGCACGGCTGGCAGGTGATCGCGCATGTGAACGGCGACGAGGCGATCGCCCAGTTCATCCGCTGTGTGCGGATCGCGACCGAGGAGTCCGAGCCGGCCGATCGGCGTACGACGGGCATCCACTGTCAGACGGCGGGCGAGGACCAGATCGGGGAGTTCCGCCGCTTGGGCATCATCCCGTCGTTCTTCTCGATGCACACGTTCTACTGGGGCGACTGGTACGTCGAGACCGTGCTGGGCGAGTCGCGCGCGGTCGACATCTCGCCCGCGCAATGGGCCCTGGCCCGGGGCATGGTCTACACGTCGCATCACGACGCACCCGTGGCCCGGCCGAGTTCGCTCGCGATCCTGTCCGGTCAGGTCACCAGGAAGACCCGATCCGGCATCACCCTGGGCAAGCATCAGTGCGTGTCCGGGGCGGACGCGGTGAAGTCGATCACGATCAACGCGGCCTACCAGTACGGCGAGGAGGCGGAGAAGGGCAGCATCGAAGTGGGCAAGCTGGCCGACCTGGTGATCCTGAGCGCGAATCCGGTGACGGTGCCGGGGGAGGCGCTCCTGGATATCGTCATCGAGGAGACGATCAAGGCGGGCCGAACGGTCTACCCGAGGGTCGACACGGTGCCGGTGCCGGTGCCGGTGCCGGAGGGGGTCGGACTGAGCCTGTTCACGCACCACTGCTGACGTCGGGGTCGCCTGCCCGCCGACCCGGTGCGGGCAGGCGACCCGGCGCTCAGGCCAGGGGCACACCGAGGTCGGGAAGGACCTGCGCGCCCGGCAGGTCGGCCAGCAGCCGGCCCGGCACCCACAGCTTGGAGCCGCGGATCCCGGAGCCGACCACGACGCGCGGATGCGCGGCGACGGCGGCGTCGATCAGGATCGGCCAGTCCGCGGGCAGGCCGATCGGGGTGATCCCGCCGTACTCCATGCCGGTCGCGGCCAGTACGGCCTCCACGGGCGCGAACGACGCCTTGCGCGCGTCCAGGTGCCGACGGACCAGGCCGTTCACGTCGGCTCGCGTGGTGGCGGTGATCAGGCACGCGGCGTAGGTGACCGTGCCGCCGCGCTTGGCCGCGATCACCACGCAGTTCGCGCTGTCGGCCGGGGCCACGTCGTAGCGGGCGCAGAACGTGGCGGTGTCGGCCAGTTCGGGGTCGATCGCGGCGACCTCGACCAACCCGGCGGACTCGGCGGGCCAATCGGCCAGGGCGCCGGCCACCGGGTCGGCGAGCAACTCGGGGTGGGTCAGGGCGGGGTGAAGGGCGAGAGCGGTGGTCATGGGACCCATCCAACCCAATCGGCCGCGATCGCGCGCCCGAGGCCGGGTCCCGCGAGCCGCCGATCGTCGCGCGTCGGACACCGTGCGCCGGAGGCCGCACGCGGGCCGCGCGCCGGGCGGCCCGGGCAGCAAGGCCCGGCGGCCGGGACGGGCACGCCGTCCGGGTGTATCGGCGGCGCGCACCGATTCAGCCGCGGACCCGACGGACGGTGCGCGCGTACATGCGGCGGCCGACCAGGTGCCAGATCAGCCGAGCCGGCAGCGGGAGCCCGCCGAGCATGGTCGCCCGCTCCGCGGGCTCGGCGTCCTCCAGCACCACGCCGAGCAGGAGCAGGATCTGCGGCTTGGGCGTGGTCTCGACGAAGTGCTCGCCCATCGCGTGCCACTCGCTTGCGGTGAGCAGCCGCTGGGCGAGCGGGAGCAGTTCGGACTCCTCCTCGTCGAGGTGCTCGATCAACGCCGCGCGGTGCTCGGCGAGCGCCGCGACCAGGGCGTCCCGCTCGGTGACGCCGGGGTTCGCCGCCCACGCCCGGACCAGTTCCTCGGCGGCGGTCAGCGAGCCGGCCACCCGCTCGTGCTGGGCCTCCATCCGCAGGACCAGCTCGGCCTCGAGGTCGACCCGGGCCAGCAGCGGCGGCCACAGCAGTTCGTCCTCGCCGGTGTGGTGGCCGTGCAGGCCCAGCCGGTAGAGGTCGAAGTGGTCGGCGAGCACCTTGGCCCGGGCGGTGTCGCCCGGCTCGACGGCGCCGACCAACTCGACCAGCAGGCGCGATTCGCGGCGCAGCCCGCGGTGGACGATCACCATGTCCCGGGTGTCGAAGCCGGCGGACGCGGGGGCGACGGGCGAGGCGGTCATGGTGGATCCCTTCGATGGGCCCTCGGCGCGGTTGCCGTTGGGCATGCCCATAGCCTGGTCCGGCCGTCTTGGAGGAATCCTGGAAGGAACATGGAGCCGTCCGGCGGGGTTGTTCGACGCCCGGCCCGGGATGGGGGAGAAATGGTGTACCTGCGCGTGCTCGGCCCGTTCGAGGCCGACGTGGACGATGTGACCGTCCCGCTGGGGGGTCCGCGCCAGCGTGCCGTACTCGCGCTCCTGGTGGCCGCGCGTGGACGGGTCGTGTCGATCGACCGGATGATCGAGGACTTGTGGCGCGGCGAACCGCCCGCGCAGGCCGTCACCTCGCTCCAGGCGTACGTGTCCAACCTGCGTCGCCTGCTCGAACCGGGCCGGGCCCGGCGGGCGCCGGCCACGGTCCTGGTCAGCGCGGCGCCCGGATACGCGCTGCGGCTCCCGGACGACGCGGTGGACGCGTGGCGCTTCGAACGCCTGCTCCGGGCCGCACGCGAGCGACTCGACGCCGCACCGGTCGAGGCCCGGACCGTGGTCGAGACGGCGTTGGCGCTGTGGCGCGGACCGGCGTTCGCCGCCGCCTCGGATGAGCCGTGGGCCCTGGCCGAGGCCGCGCGGCTGAGCGAACTGCACCTGAACGCAAGGGAGTTGCACATCGCCGCCGGGCTGCGATCGGGCGCCGCGGCAGCCGCGGCGGCGGACGCCGAGCGACTCACCCGGGACGCCCCGCTGCGCGAGGAGGCCTGGCGGCTGCACGCCCTCGCGCTGTGGGCGGGCAACCGCCAGGCCGACGCGCTGGCCACCCTGCGCCGGGCCCGCGCGGTACTGGCGGCCGACGTCGGCCTGGACCCGGGCCCCGCGCTCACCGAGGTCGAGGCGGCGATCCTGGGCCGACGAATGCACGTCCTGCGCGCGGCGACGGGGCGGGCGGAGGCGGCGGTCGAGGGCCCGGGCGTCGGCCGGGCCCCGAGCGGCCCCGAGGCCGGGCCCGCCGCGATCGGTGCGGCCGATCCCGCGGGCGGCCGGAGCGGGAGCCAGGTCGAGGACCCCGCTCGGGGCGCCCGCGCCGACCGCACCGTCACCGGCGCCGACAGCGCCCACAGCGCCGAGGACGCGTCCGGTGACCATCCGGCCGCACCGACCGCAGGCCGGCCATCCGACGCGATCGCCGCCGCCATGAACCCGCGACCCGGCGTCGACCCCCATTCCGGCGTCACCGGTGAACTCTTCGTCGGCCGGGACGGCGAACTCGCCGCGCTCCTGGGCGAGGCCGATCAAGTCGCGTCGGCCGGCCTGCGCGTCGCGCTGGTCACCGGCGAGGCCGGGCTCGGGAAGTCCGCGCTGCTGGGTCGGCTCGGCGCCGGACTCGAACAGGCCGGACTGCTCGTGGCCACCGGGCGCTGTCCCGAGGTGGACGGCGCGCCGCCCGCGTGGGCGTGGGTGGAGGCGCTGCGCGCGATCGCCGCGATCGTCCCGCCGCCGCCCGAGGCCGCCGCCGCGCTCGCCCCGCTGCTCGGCGACGACGAGGGCGACGGCCCCGGGCAGGACACCTCGGCGGGCCGGTTCCGGTTGCACCGCGCGGTCTGGTCCTGGCTGGCCGCCGCCGCCCGACGGCAACCGTTGGCGATCCTGCTGGACGACGTGCATCGGGCCGACGCCGAGACCCTGGCCCTGCTCGCCGCCGGCGCCGACGGCGACGCCGCGGGCGCGCCGCTGTTCGTGGTGGCCGCGTACCGCCCGGACGAGGTGGACGGACGCCTCACCGAGACGCTGGCCGGCCTGGCCCGCCGCTCACCCGTGCGCCTGGCGCTGGCCGGCCTGCCGGAGGCCGCCGTGGCCCGGGTCGTGGACGCCGTGTCACAGACCCCCGTCGACGCCGCGACGATCACCGCGCTGGCCGAACGCACCGGCGGCAACCCGTTCTACGTCCGGGAGAGCGCCCGCCTGCTGGACAGCGAGGGCGCCCTGGTCGCGCTCTCCGACGTGCCCGAGGGCGTGCGCGACGTGCTGCGCCGCCGGCTGGCCCGGCTGCCCGAACCCGCCGTCGCCGTCCTGCGCCTGGCCTCGGTCGCGGGCCGCGAGGTCGACGTGGACGTGCTGGTGGAGTCGGCCGAGGTCGACGAGGGCGGCGTCGTGGACGCGCTGGACGCCGGCCTGATCGCCGGCCTGCTCACCGAACCGGCCCCCGGCCGGATCCGGTTCGTGCACGCGCTCGTGCGGGACACGATGGCCGCGGACCTGAGCGGGCTGCGCCGGACCCGGATGCACACCCGGATCGCCGCCGCGCTGGAACGCCTGGGTACCCGCGACGTCTCGGCGCTGGCCCACCACTACGGCAGCGCCGCCACGGCGGCCACCGCCGCCCGGGCTGTCGAGACGGGCATCGCCGCGGCCGAGTTGGCCGAGCGCCGCTTCGCCCACGACACCGCGGTCGCCCTGCTCACCCGCGCGCTGGAGTGCCTGGACCGGATCCCGGCGGACACCCCGGGCGACCGGGACGCGCAGCGCGCCGACCTGTTCGGCCGGCTGCTGCGCGCGCAGGTGCGCGCGGGCGACGTGGCGGCGGCCCGGCAGACCCGGCAACGGGCGTTCGACGCCGCCGAGTCGGCGCACCGCGACGACCTGACGATCGCCGCGTTCACCGCCTGGACGGTGCCCACGCCGTGGCAGAGCCGGCCGTACGGGGTGCTGGACCTCGGCGTGGTGGCGGCGCTGCGCCGGCTGATCGCGCGGACCGACCTCGCCCCGGAGACCCGGTGCCGGCTGCTGAACGGCTACGCCGGGGAACTGGTCGGCGAGCGGATCGATCCGGACCCGCGCGTGCTGGCCAAGGAGGCCGTCGCGCTGGCCGCCGACCTGGGCGATCCCGATCTGCGCACGCTTACGCTGGCCACCCTGATCGGCAACCTGGCCGGTCGCGCGGACGCGCCGGCACGAGCCGCGTCGGCCGGCGAACTGATGGGCCTCGCGGACACGTTCGACCTACCGGCGCACCGCTGGTACGCCCGATTCAGCCTGGCCACCGCCGCCGCCGACCTGAACGACCCGAAGACCACCCGTCGGTTGGTGGACGAGAGCGTGGCGATCGCCGACGCGTACCGCATGCCGGAGGCGATCGGCGTCGGCGCGTGCGCGCTCGCCGCCCTCGCACACGTCGAGGGCCGCCTCGAGGAGGCCGAGGAACGCTACGTCCGGGCCACCGAGTCGATGATCGCGCAGGGTTCGCTGCACGCGCTCGGGTTGCGTTGGCTGGCCCTGGCCACGATTCGGCTCAGCCAGGGCCGACTTGCCGAACTGGCCCCGCAGGCACCGGAGATCCTGGCCGGCTTCGGCCCGTTCCTGGCCGACCTGTGCGCCCTCGTGGTGGCCGCCGACGGCCGGATCGAACAGGCCCGGGCGATGCGCGCGTCCGTCGAGCCGATCCGCGCGGACTTCTTCGACACCCTGATGTCCACCTTCCGGGCGGCGGCGGTGGTCGCGCTGGCCGAACACGACGAGGCCGCCGCGCTCTACCCGACCCTGTCGCCCCTGCACGACGCCGCGCCGGGCTGCGCGGGAGTGTCCCTGGCGATCCGTCCGCCCGCCCACACGTTGGGTGAACTCGCCCGCTTCCTGGGCCGCGAGCAGGAGGCGACCGAGCACTTCGACCGGGCCGCCGAGATCGCCGAGACCTGGAACGCGCACCACTGGGCCGCCGAATCCAGAACGGCGCGGGACCTTTATCGCGGCTAGCGATCCTCGCCGCGGTCGCCGTCGTGTTCCGGAGCCTCGTGCCCGTCTTCGCCCTCGTCGTCGCCGTGCCCGTGTACCTCGACGTCGACAGGGCCGTGCCCCCGGCCGCGCGAAGCGGGCCGGGGGCACGGAAATGGGTCGGCCGTCGCGGTTACCACTTCCCCCAAGGCACGGACCAGCCGACGGATCCGCTGTCGAACCCGGCGGTCGGTTGGCCGAGGAAGGTGAAGGCCGTCCAACGGGTCGAGCGGTAGTTGTAGATGGTGTACATGTCCGCGCGCCCGTCCCCGTTGACGTCACCCATCAAGGCGGCCGAGTTGTTGGTGTTCCAGTTGTTCGGTCCCGTGTCGGTGCTCATCACCGGGGCGCCGAACAGGCCGTTCGGTGCGGTGGTGAAGGTGTAGAGACTCATCCTGTCGACGGGGTGCCCGTACATCATTGCCATCTCGGCGCGCCCGTCGCCGTTGACGTCGCCCGCGGTGAGCTGCACGGCCGACCGATTCCAGCCGGCGCCGGCAGCCCCCCACCCCGCGGTGGGGGCGGCGAACGTACCGTTCGGGTTGGCGAGCGCGGTCATGGCGGACACGTCGCCGTTGTCGTACATGTAGACGGCGCCGATGTCGGTGCGCCCGTCGCCGTTGAAGTCGCCCGCCGTGTAACGCGCGCTCTCGTACCACCACCAGCCGGGGTTGACGATTTCGAAGCCCTTGACCGGGGCGTCGAATCCGCCGTCGACCCGCGACGGGAAGGTGAGGTAGGCGATGCGTCCGTCGGCGTAGCCGTACACGGCGAGGAGTTCGTCGCGATGGTCGCCGTTCGCGTCGCCGGCCAGCAACGTGGTGCGATCCCAGTCGAAACCGGACGCCTGTTCCCAGCTCATCGGCCCGTCGACGAACCCGCCGTCCGGGCGCCCGAGCTTGGTGTGCAGCGCGACTCGCCCGTCGCCGTACCGGTACAGCGCGCCGATGTCGTCGCGGCCGTCTGCGTTGAAGTCGCCCGTCGCGTATTTCGCGGAGTCGACGCACCACCAGCCCGTGGGGTTCGTCCACGACTCGAAGGGGGCCTCGAAGCCGCCGGACGCGTTGCCCACGTGGGTCCACAGGCCCGCGGCGCAGTTGACGTAGTCGACGATCGTGGCGATGTCGGCCTTGCCGTCGCCGTTGAAGTCGCCTCCGAGCGTGTTGTGCGTCGTCGGGGTCTCACCGCCGTAGGTGTAGGCCGTACTGAAGCCGTTGGCCTTGTTCCAGCGGATGTAGCCGCCCTGAAGATCGCTTCGCCGACCGTTCGAGACGTCGTACTCGTCCGACGTCGGGAACCCGAGGTAACTGTTCTCCCAGTTCCGCGCCTCCCATTCGCCCCGGATACCGCCGTGAATCTCGTGGGCACCGGTCTCCGGGCTCCAGTAGATCGAGGCTGTGTCGATGCTCCCGCCCGGCCACCGGAAGTGCACGTACTTGCCGGGCTTGACCGGGGTGGCGGTGGTGCTCGTGGACGGCAGTGCCCATCCGGGACCGCCGAGCGCGAGGTACTTGTCGAGGATCGGTCCGCACAGCTTCTGCGTACCGCCGGCCGCGCCCGGGAACGTCGCGCAGTAGTCCCACGCGTCACCGTCGAGGTTGCTGCGAGGGCCGTGCACGGTGCGGCCCCCCGGGTACAGGTAGCGGTTTCCGTCGGTGGCGCCGACCCACAGGTCGGGGATGCCGTCGGCGTTGACGTCCGGGATCGCGGTGATCCAGGCGATGGCGGACGCCTGCCAGCCCCCGGCGCCGTACGCCGTGTCGTCGCCGGAGTCGCCGAGGCGCGCGAGATCGGTACCGGTGCCGGCGGCGGGCGCCTTGCCGGGCCGAAGCATCAACTTGCCGTCGCCCGCCTTCTGACGCAGCAGCAGGTCGAACGTGCCGTCGCCGGTGATGTCACCCGCGCCGTGGATGGTGTACGCGCCCATGCCGCCGGCCTTGACCTTGCGCGCGGTCAGCAGTGACGCGCCGGTGTAGCCGTCGAAAGCCCACAGGTCGTCGGCGGTCGTGGCGAGCATGTCGGGCAGTCCGTCTCCGGTGGCGTCGCCGATCGTGAGAATCTGGGTCAGGTCCTGCGGCGCCGGCGCTCCCTCGGGCAACAGGAGTTCCATGCGCCCCTCGGTGTCGACGCCGCCTCGGCCGTTGCCGGGGTAGATCCACAGTTTGCCGTCCGGCATGCGCGCGACCAGGTCCTGGAACCCGTCACCGCCCCACCAGTCGCCGTGGTAGGTGGTCAACGCGTCCTTGAAGTGGCCCGCGGGCACCTGGGACCGGCCGGGGCTGCCGCTGCCGTCGTCGTTCTTGACCGCGTCGATGGACTGGTTGAGCCGGCCGCCGGAGAACGACGGGTGGATCCGCAGATTGCCGTTCGGGTCCACCGCGGCCAGGTCGGGGATGCGGTCCCCGGTGAAGTCCATCGGCCCGTCGACCTCGTCGCGCGGCTCGACGAAGAACGTGTAGACGGTCTGGCTCGACCAGTTGCCGCCGGTGTCGAGCGCCTTGACATACAGCTGTACCGGACCGGCGTGTGCCGGTGTGTGGTTGATCGTCACGCTGCCTCCCGGAGACGGCGCGGCGACGCGAGTGTCCAGCAGGTTGGTGTCGAAGCTGTAGGCGTACGCGGTGGTGTCGTTCGATCCGTTGGCGGCGAACGTGAAGTCCCCGGGGGTGCCGTAGTCGGCGCCTTCGGGCCATGCGTTGTCGCTGCCGGCCCGGTACTGCGGCGAGGTGACCGAGGGCGGGTTCGGGGCGGCCTTGTCCACCCTGAAGTGGCATGTCACGACGGCGTTCGGGTCCGAGTCGGCTCCCGTCCAGTCGTTGGCCTGCATCCGGAACGAGTACGTCGCGCCGTCCTGGAGCCGGGCCATCGGGATGCGGTGGTGGATCCAGCCCTGCCCGTCGACATCGAGGTAGCCGAACAGCACTCGCTCGCCGCCCGCGCTGGAGTCGACGGTGACCCAGATGCGGCGCAGGTCGCCGTCGGGGTCGGTGGCGCGCGCATTGATCGTCACATCCGTCATGCCGACGACCGGGTACGGCTCGGTGGTCCGGCAGGCGCCGCCCGGCGAGATCGAGATGTCGGTCGGCGGATTCGGCGGGCGCCAGTAGACGACTTCCAGACTCGGGTTGACGTCGAACTTCTTCCAACCGTAGGTGTCGGTCTCGCTGTCCGCCTGGAGTTTGAAGGTGATGTCGCCCCAGCCGTTGTTCTTGGCCTGGTCGACCGCGTTCCGCGCGTTGAAGCCGACCCAGTCGCCCGGGCAGGACGCGCTGTAGCCCTTGGCGACGTTGACGCTCTGCTGTTGGTCGTACTGGCCGGGTTGGTTGTTCCAGGTGGTCGAGGAACTGATCGGCCCGGTCAGGTACAGGCTCACCGGCCGTGCCGAGCAGGACCACGAGTGCACTTCCAGCGCCCGGAACGTCGCCGCGGAGATGTTCGCCCCGCGCAGGCTCGGGTCGAACGACATGCGGAAGTACGAACGCGCGGTGCCGCCGGAGGTGTTCTCGTGACCGACGCGTGCGTTCGTGGTGCCGCCGTTGTAGTTCGCGCCCATCCAGAACGACGAGCCGGGGTGTGGCTTGTAGGCCAGGGTCCAGGCCGCCGAGTGGCCCCAGAACGAGGGGTCCACGAACACGGGGAAGACCGTGTCCGGGTTGTCGAGCAGCTTCCGGTCGGGCGTCAGGCGCAGGCGATCGCCCTCCAGGCTCGACCCGACCACCGCCTCGTGGGTGCCGGGTTCGGGGCCGTTCAGAGCCGGCAGACCCGGGAGCTCGGGGGCGTCCGGGGGAGCGGGCACGGATCCGGCGACGAAGGACGTCTGGCGCTGACTCCACAGGCTGTCCGGTGCGTGGCCGGCGGAGTCCCACATGAACGGCGTCGGGGACGCGGCCACTTCGCCGCCCGCGGCGTCCACGACGCGCGTGACGCCGGACTCGTCGTGCTTGAACGCCAGGTCGACGGCAGATAGTTGCAGCGCCAACTCGGCGAGCTTCGGGTGCGCGGCGGCGTCCCGTGTCCTGACCACGAGGACCTGCGAGAAGCCGCCGTCCCGAGCGGTCAGGACGAGGTCGACACCCGGCAGCACATTCGGATAGACCGCCCGGTTCCCGGACGTCTGTGCGGTGGGCAGCGGTCCGTTCGGCCAGGAAACGGTGAAGGTGCGCCCCTCGCCGGTGGTCATCCGCACCAACGCGCCGTCCGGCAGGGGGGTTTGGTCCCAGGAGGGATCGATGGGAATGGGGCCCAGCGGTCCGGTCGGCCACGCTGTCACCACCGGGGGAACGGTCGCCGGTCCACCCGGGGTGGGCCCGGTTTCCCGGGGTGTCGCAGGTGTGTTCCCGTCGGCTGGGGGCACGCCGGACGAAGTCCCGCGAGGCGGGCCGCCGGTGGACTGGATGTCGTGCGCCGGCTTGCCGTCGGCCGGCGCGCCCGCGGCCAGTGCGCCTTCGGCCGCAGGTGCCGCGGCGGGGCGGCGGGGCGCCGGTCGCGGTTCGGGTCGGGTCGCGGCAGGCGAACCTCCGGCCGCGAACACGAGTTTGGTCGTGGTGGCCGTGGTCGCGTACCCGGCGCCGGTTCGCCGCAGGGTGGGGTCGACGTTCGCCCAGCCATCGCCGTTCTTCACCCGGATGGGGAGCACGCGCTCGGTGCGGCTGAACGACCCGTCCGGGTTGGCCACCGTCGTCCCGGTCGCCGTCAGCGTGGTTTCCACGGTGACGGGCTGCCCGGATTCGCGGGCGCGGCGCTGGGCGGCGTTCTCGTCGACGCGCACCGGCGCGGCCGCCGGCTCCGCCGCCCTGCGCGGATTGCCGCCGCCTTCGTCCAACAGAATCAAAGATCCGGCCCCCAGGGCCGCGGCCACCAGTGCAGCGACCGCCGCACCGACCCGCTTTCGCGGCCGACCGGCCGCCCATCGCAAACGCCCAGCCAATTGCGACACGCGCCGCCCCCTTATTCCCGCGATCTTGGAAACGACTCCGTCGCCGCGACCGAACAAACCCACCCAGGGCCGCGCGCGTAGCCAAAAAAGGCGCGCACGGCTAAAGGATCCGCGTCCCCACTTCCCGAGGCGCAGACATGCGGGTCACAGCATGGACCAAGCGGAGACTGCTGTCATGTCTCCAAAGCAGCACATTTCCTAAAGGCAGTCCTCGGTGGACCCGGGAGCGTCGAAATTCGGACGTTCTGTCGCTGCTTCGCTGATCCGGTGGCCCGAAGTCCCGGGAAAGAAAGGATCTTGACCGGGGAAATATTTTGCCCGAATCATATGCTTTCGAAGCCCTTGCGGGTGTGCATTTCATCCGCGAAGGACAATGATTGCGGCAAATAAAAAGTTGGCACTTTAAATTCCCACATGTTCGGTTTTAAGCAGGAAGAGAATCCGCCACGCGGGTATTCGGAAGCCGGTGACGGCCGTCACATCAATTGCCTCGGCTTTGCCGACCTATTGCTTCGGCGTCGATTTATCCGCGATGATCGGCGGCGCTCGTGTGGCTGCGGGGCTGTTTGTGGTGCCCGCGTTTCTGGGGGGCTTTTCGCGTGGTCGATCTGGGGTGGGCTCGCGGTCGACGCGAGCGGGGCGGTCTGGTGGGCGGCGGCGGTGGCCCGGGTGCGGTGGGGCGCCCCGCACGGATGGTTGCGGCGTCGGTGGCCGCGCTGTTGACGGTGACGTTGGTGCCGGCGCAGGCGATGGCCGCTCGCGCGCCGTCCCGGTCCGGTGTGCAACTACCGGAATTGCAGAAGGACAAGCCGGTTCCCGGTACGGAGAGCACGGCCGAGTTCAAGCTTCCGGTGGCGCCGGGAACGCAGGTCGAGTACGCGCCGACCCGTACGACGCCTGTGGACGGCGGCAGCGGGCAGATCGTCATCGGCACCGGCAACGGCGCCCGGCAGGCGAGCGGTTCCGCGCCCGGTGGTGGCTCCGCCGCGATGCAACGGGCGGGAAACCTGCCGATCTGGCTCGGCCCGGCCGGCGGGTCCCCGGCGTCCGGTTCCTCGGCCGCGAAGTCGGCCGCGGCATCGACCGACGCGACCACGGCGGAGACGCCGTCCGGGACATGGACGGTGACGGTGTCCACGCGCGCCGCCACGGAGGCGGCCGGCCTGGACGGCGTGCTGATGAAGCTGGAGCCGTCGGCCGGCGCGACCGCGGTCGATCTGAAGCTGAAGTACGACGCCTTCGAGCAGTTGTACGGCGCGGGCTGGGGTTCGCGGCTCAAGCTCGTGCAGTTCCCGGAGTGCTTCCTCACCACCCCCGACGCGCCCGGCTGTTCGGATGCGGTGGAGTTGGGCTCGGTCAACAACGGTGTCCTCAACGAGGTCACCGCGACGGTCGCGCCGCCCCCACCGGCCGCGCCGCAAGTCGCCGCGATGACCGCGTCGTCCGGCGGTTCGGTGGTGTTGGCCGCCACCGGCGGGAAGTCCGGTGACGCGGGCGACTACCAGGCCACCTCGCTCCAGCCGTCGGGCAAGTGGACCGCGGGTGGATCGTCGGGCGGATTCTCGTGGGACTACGGGATCGATGTCCCGCCGGTCGCGGCCGGCCCGAAGCCGGCGGTTTCGCTGGGCTATTCGTCGCAGTCGGTGGACGGACGCACCTCGACCACGAACAACCAGGCGTCGTGGGTGGGCGACGGTTGGGACTACCACCCCGGCTACATCGAACGGACGTACCGAGGCTGCTCGGACGACAAGACCAACGGCAACAACGCCAAGGACACCGGCGATCTGTGCTGGGGCAGCGAAAACGCCGTGATGTCCCTGAACGGCTCCACGTTGCCGCTGGTGAAGGACAAGACCACCAAGGCGTGGAAGCCCGCGTCGGACAACGGCACGCGCGTGGAACAGAAGTTCGGCGCGGTCAACGGTGACGACAACGGCGAGTATTGGTTGGTCACCACGCCGGACGGGAGCAAGTACCACTTCGGCCTGAACCGCCTGCCGGGCTGGGCGAACGGCAAGGCGACGACCGATTCGGTGTTCACGGTGCCGGTCTTCGGCAACCAGTCGGACGAGCCGTGCCACCAGACGGCGTTCGAGAACTCCGCGTGCGACCAGGCGTGGCGATGGAACCTCGACTACGTCGAGGACACCCACTCCAACGCGATGGCGTTGTACTGGAAGCAGGAGAAGAACTGGTACGCCAAGAACAGCAAGACCGACCAGCCCAAGCCGTACGTGCGAGGCGGCTGGCTGGACCGGATCGAGTACGGGCTGCGCACGGACGCGGTGTACTCGCGTCCGGCTCCCGCGAAGGTCTCGTTCACCGTCGGCGAGCGCTGCCTGGTGTCGGAGGCGTTCGACTGCGCGGACGCGAAGTTCACCAAGTTCTCCACGGACGCGCTGCACTGGCCCGACACTCCGGTCGACGCGATGTGCAAGGACACCGGCAAGTGCTACACCGGTGGCCCGACGTTCTGGTCCCGCAAGTGGCTGACCACGATCACCACCGAGGTGGCCAAGTCGGCCGGGTCGAACCAGTACCGTCCGGTGGACGTCTTCGAACTGAAGCACAACTTTCTCGACGCCCGCTACGACACCAACCCGCCGGCGTGGCTCGACTCGGTCCGGCGTACCGGTTACGCGCCCGACGGCACGGTCGCCTCGCTTCCGCCGGTGACGTTCCACGCGAACGCCGTCGACATGCCCAACCGGCAGTCCAAGCAGGGCGAGGCCCGCCCGCCGTTCAACCGCCTGCGGGTCGAGAAGATCTTCACCGAGACCGGCGGCGGCCTCGTCGTCAAGTACTCCGCGCCGGACCCTGCGTGTACCCCGGGCGCGACCAAGCCGGAGCCGCAGGCGAACACCTCCCGCTGCTACCCGGTGTTCTGGTCTCCGGACAGCGCGGACGATCCGAAGATCGAGTGGTTCAACAAGTACGTCGTCGACAACATCTCCGAAGAGGACTACGTCGGAGGCGCCCCCGCCAAGGTCACCGGGTACCGCTACCTCGACGGCGCGGCCTGGGCGAAGGACGACGGCGAGTTCACCAAGGCCGCCGAACGCACCTGGAGCCTGTGGCGCGGCTACGGACGCGTCCAGGTCGTCACCGGCAAGACCTCCCCGGACGAGGGCACCGTCGCCGGGCTGAGCGAAACCCGCTTCTTCCGCGGCATGCACGGCGACCCGCTGCCGTCGGGCACCCGCGTGGCCCAGGTCAAGGACTCCACCGGCGCCGTCATCGCGGACGACCTGCCCCCGTACCAGGGCCAGACGGCGGAGACGATCAAGTACCAGTCCGACGGCCAGGCCGTGGCCTCGCGGACGGTGACCGTCCCGTGGTCCAGGAAGACCGGGACCCAGCCGCGCACCGACGCGCCCGCGCTGGACATGTACCAGGGCTCGGTCGCCTCGACCACGAATTACGAGACCGTCAGCGGCGGTCGGGTCCGCTCCACGGGATCCAGGACACTCGAGTTCGACCCCGTGTACGCGTTGCCGCTGCGCGTCGAGACGACCGGGGACACGACCGTCCAGGGCGACGAGACGTGCACGGTCACGACGTACCTGCACAACCTCTCGGCAAACCTGATCGGGATAGCGGACCGCATCCGATCGTTCGCCTCCCTCTGCGCCGACATCGACACAGCCGGTCCCACTCGGGTGATGTCCGACGCGCGCACCGCCTACGACGGCGCGGACTACGGGGTGGCCCCGACGCGGGGGAGCCCCACCCGCACCGAGACGACATCGACCGACGGCACCGGACGGATCGAGGACTCGCGGACCGAGTACGACGTCCTCGGGCGCGTCACCAAGAGCTTCGACGCCAACGGTCAGCCGACCACGACCGCCTACACCCCGGACGGCAACGACAGCCCGACCTCGGCGGTGGTGACCAACGCGCTCGGCCACGCGACCACGACGACCTTCGAGCCCGGGCGCGGACACGCGCTCGACAAGACCGATCCCAACACCCGGGTGACCGTCTCCGGTTACGACCCGCTCGGTCGCCTGGTCAAGGTCTGGATGCCCGAGCGCTCGTCGGGCAACCGGTCGCCGAGCATCGAGTACTCGTACTCCGTCACCGGCACCGAGGCATCGGTCGTCACCTCCCGCACGGTTCGCGACGACGGCTCCTACAGCGTCGGAAAGACCTTCTACGACGGGTTGCTGAGGCAACGTCAGACCCAGAACGAGGCCATCGGCGCGGGGCGCGTGGTCACCGACGTCATGTACAACCCGAGCGGCGACGTCCGTCGGGAGAATGCCAAGTACCTGGTGTCCGGTGAGCCGTCGGACAAGGTCTACGCACCGACGTCGTGGACGCAGATCCCGTCCTGGACCGAGAAGAAGTACGACGGTCTCGGCCGTGCCACGACGGTGGAGACCTGGAACGCCGGAGTCCGCGCGAACACCGCGCGCTTCGAATTCGGCGGCGACTACACCGTCGAGATCCCGCCCACCGGCGGGATCGCCTCGCGCCAGTGGACGGATGCCCTCGGCCGCATCGTCAAGCGGGACCTGTTCACCGACACGACGCGCACGCAGTTCAGCGAGACCAAGTACGAGTACGACCTGCGGGGCAACCCGTCCAGGATGACGGACGCCCTCGGCAACGAGTGGACGTACAAGTACGATTCGCGAACCCGGTTGATCGAGACGAACGACCCGGACAAGGGCCGCTCGGCGTTCACGTACGACAACCTCGGCCAGAAGACGTCGTCGACGGACGCGCGCGGTGTCGTTCTCGTCCGGGCCTACGACGCCATCGGCCGGCAGACGACCATCCGCACCGGCACGCCGAACGGGCCGATCGTTAGCGAGTGGGCCTACGACGGGCCCGGCGCCAAGGGACTGCTGAGCAAGGCCACGCAGTACACCAACGGTCAGCCGTACTCCGAGGAGATCGGCGGCTACGACGTGGCGTACCGGGTCACCGGACGCACCATCAAGATCCCCGCGACCGAGGGCAAACTGGCCGGCGACTACCGGTACGGCTACACCTACACGGACACCGGGGCGCCGAAGGAGGTCGTGCTCCCCGCGGCCGGCGGCCTCCCGCAGGAGAAGCTCGTCTTCCGCTACAACGCGGACGGCATGCCGGTCAGCACCTCCGGCCTCGCGTGGTACACCTCCGACACCACCTACGACGCGTTCGGCAACGTGCTGCGCAGCGCCGCGGGCAGCGCGCCGAACCGCCTGTGGACCACCAACACCTACGACGAGGCCACGGGCGCGCTGAAGCAGACCGCCAACCACATCGAGGCCCCCGGGCACTGGTTGGGCGACACCTCCTACGGCTACGACAAGGCCGGGAACGTCACCTATTTGAAGGACCGCCGTCCGGGCGGGACTTCGGGTTCCACGGTCGAAGACGTCCAGTGCTTCAACTACTCCCCGCTGCGCTTCCTGACCGAGACGTGGACGTCGACGAACCAGTGCGCCACCGGACCGACCCGCGGCCCCGGCGGCACGGTCGGCGGCCCGGACCCGTACTACCGCGAGTACTCGTACGACGCGATCGGGAACCGGGTCGGCGAAAAGCGGTTCGACGTCACGGGGGACACCGCCAAGGACGTCACCCGGAGCTATGCCTACGCCCAGCAGGGGCCCGGTAGGAACCACGCCCTGCTCTCGGTCACCACGACCGCCGCGCAACCATCGCAGCAGCAGGACACCTACACCTACGACGCACTCGGCAATACCGAAACCCGCCGGGTGAACGGTGCGACGCAGACCCTGGCCTGGGACCAACACGGCAAGCTGAGCAAGGTCGTCGACTCGGTCCAGGGGACCAGCGAATTCGCCTACGACGTCGACGGCAACCGGCTGATCCGCCGTACCCCGACCGGCTCCACGCTGTTCCTCGGCGATACCGAGGTCACCGCCAAGCCCGACGGATCGGTCGCCGGCCTGCGGTACTACTCGCAGCAGGGCGCTCACACGGTCGTCCGCTCGACCGGCCCGACCGGCGGCCTCACCGCCATGGTCACCGACCACCACCAGTCGTCGCTGATCGCGGTGGCGCTCAAGCCCGGCATGCCGGTCGAGCGCCGGAAGATGACGGCATTCGGCGAGACACGCGGCGCGGCGCCCGCCAATTGGGTGGACAGAAAGGGCTTCGTCGGCGGGGAGGTCGACGACACGACCGGGTTGACGCTGCTGGGCGCGCGGATGTACGACCCCTCGCTGGGTCGGTTCATCTCGGTCGACCCGGTCATCGACACCGGCGACCCGCTCCAGCTCCACCCCTACATCTACGGCTACAACAATCCGCTCTACTACTCGGACCCGTCCGGGCTCTGGGGCATGCCCAAGTGGGCCAAGAAGACGGTCAAGGCGGTCCAGAAGGTCGCCCCGGTCGTCCACGTGGTCCTCGATGTGGCGGGCATGGTCCCGGTCATCGGCGAAGCGGCGGACCTGGCCAACGCGGGTCTCTACGCCGCCGAGGGCGACTGGGTCAACGCGGCGATCTCGGCCGCGGGCGCGATCCCCATCGCCGGCAACGCGGCGACGACGTACCGGGTCGCCGACAACGCGGCCGACGCGGCGGTGGTGACGGCGAAGAAGGCGTCGCCACCGACGCCGAAGATGATGCCGAATAAGTTTGTGCGCCCGAATCCACGCAAGTTCGAGGACGCGGACCGCGAGGAGAAGCAGAAAAAGGATGCCGATGAGTACATTTGGCTTTTCCACGCCACGACGGAAAGAAGTCTCGACAGCATTCTGAAGAACGGAATCGACCCGCAGTTCAAGACCCGCGAGCGTGATTTCGGTGACGGATTCTATGTGACGAACGATAAAACGCAGGCCGACAACTGGGCCCGCAAGCTGGCGAGGTCCGGAGACCGGGGTGTCGTGCTCATGTACCGGGTCAAAAAGTCGGAGCTCGAGACCTACACTCACGTCACGTATCCGAAATCGGGCGGACCGGCTTGGGAGGACACCGTTAAAAAGGGCCGGAGCGGCCGGAGCACGGGCAACTACGACTACATCGAAGGTCCGATGCTCATGAACCCGGACGGTTACAAGGACTATGGCGAGCGGCCGGTCATCAAGGGCCATCAGATTGCCGTGCTGACAGCAATCCTGGCCATGATCTTCAACAGGTGGTTCGCAGGCTTCTACTTCGTGTAGAGGTTGTTTTGCGGGATGGCCCCCGAGCCCCATTGGGCTCGGGGGCCGCGTTGTTCCGGCCTGGCGTCCGGTATTGTCGGCTCAGCCCGAGGCGCGTGCCTCACGATTTGAATCGGAGCGAAAACGTGCGTCAGTATTCCGCCGCCGTAGATTCCAACGACGACAGGCGCCTCGCCCGTATTTCCGAGCGCATCGTGGAGGTCTTCGGCATCTCGGCGGAGGAGGCCTTCGTGCGGGTGGACAGGTTCTTCCGGCCGTACCGATGGGACTTGACGGATGACACGGATCAATACGCGCTTCAGGAGCGGAGCCGCGACGAGTGGGCTCGCGAGATCTACCTCGGCGATGACCACGAGCGCCTCGTCGCCGAGTTCGGACTGCGCGGTGCGCCCGCTCGGCCCATCCCGGGTCCCGGGGATCCGGCTTTCGGCGGTCGGGAGATGAGCGAAGGGGCCCTGTGTCTCTCCCTGACCCACCCGTGGCAGGGCGACTGGGAGGACCTGACCGACCTCGTGGGGGATGTGTTGGGTGCCGATCGGGCGGAAGGCCACTCCTTCGAAACCGATGTGATGCTGGTGCGCGTTTTGCCCGGCCCCACCCCGCCCTATGGGGAATCGGACGAGCGGATGACCGTGTCCTGTTACCCGCGAAGCGCCGCGACTTGGGGCGACGTCGCGATCGTGCTGCGCAAAATCGCCTACCGGCTCGAAGAAACCGGTGTCACGCACGTGGAGATGGCGCTGGTCGACGTCGCCGGCCCGTCCGACCTGCTCAAGTGACCGGACGGGTCTGTGCGCGGAGGCCGAATCCCGCTCCGCGTCGGTTCCCCGCGTTGCCGGGGCTGCCCGTCGGCGTCACTCGCGCGGCGGCACGGATCCGGAGCGCACTTCCACGATCGGCAGTCGCAACGCCGCCGGGGCGCTTGGCGGGACCACCGGGGCCGCCGGCGGGGTGTAGGCGATCGGTCGGTAGGCGGCGCCCAGGGCGGGGCGGGTGTCGGCGTCGCCGCGGTTGGGCCACATCGCGGTGGCTCGTTCCGCCTGTGCGGTGATGGTCAGGGACGGGTTCACGCCCAGGTTCGCGCTGACCGCGGAGCCGTCCAGGATGTGCAGGCCCGGGTGGCCGTACACACGCTGGTATGGGTCGACCACGCCGGTCTCGGCCGAGTCGCCGATCACGCAGCCGCCCAGGATGTGCGCCGTCATCGGCACGTTGGCCAGATCGCCCCAGGTGCCGCCGGCCACGCCGCCCAGGCGCTCGGCGATCCGCCGGACCGCCTCGTGGCCGGCCGGGATCCAGTTCGGATTGGGTTCCCCGTGGCCCTGCCGGGTGGTGATCCTGGTGCGCCCGAACAAGCCGCGCTTGCGGTACACCGTCAGCGAGTTGTCCCGGGACTGCATCACCAGCGCGATGATCGCCCGCTCGGACCAGTTGCGCACGTTCAGCAGCCGCAGCTGGGCCGGGTTCCGCAGCGCGTTCGTCAGGAGTTGGCGCACTCGGGGTCGGTCCCCGTCGGTGAGCAGGGTCTGCAACAGCCCCATCGCGTTGGAGCCCTTGCCGTAGCGGACCGGTTCGATGTGGGTGTCCGCGTCCGGGTGCCACGAGGAGGTGATGGCCACCCCGCGAGTCGCGTCGATCACACCGGTGGTCGGTGCCACCGCGCCGACCAGCGCCTCGGAGTTGGTCCGGGTCAGCCGGCCGAGCGTGCCGGACAGGTGCGGCAGCGTACGCTCCGCCGCCATCCGGTGCAGCAGGCGCTGGGTGCCCAGGGTGCCGGCGGCGAACACCACCTGCTCGGCGGTCCAGGTGCGCGGCGAACGGGGCGCCGTCGCGGGGCCGCTGTGCACGGTCTCCACCGCGTAGCCGCCGGCGGACCCGTCCGCGTGCCACCGCGGGCCCAGCGGCCGGACCCGGCGCACCGTACGCTCCGCGTGCACCTCGGCACCGGCCCGCTCGGCCAGGTGGAGGTAGTTCTTGAGCAGCGTGTTCTTCGCGCCGACCCGGCAGCCGGTCATGCAGGAGCCGCACTCGGTACAGGTGGTCCGGCGCGGGCCGACCCCGCCGAAGTACGGGTCGGCCACCTCCTCGCCGGGCCGCTGTCCCTCCTCGGGGAAGAGCACGCCGACCGGCGCGAGATGGAAGGTGTCGCCCACGCCCATGTCCTCGGCGACGGCCTTCATGTGCTCGTCGGCGGGGGTGGTGTGCGGGTTGGTCACCACGCCGAGCATGCGCTTGGCCTGGGCGTAGAACGGCGCGAGTTCGGCGCGCCAGTCGGTGATGTGGCCCCACTGCGGGTCGTCGAAGAACGGCTGTGGCGGCTCGTACAGGGTGTTCGCGTAGTTCAGCGATCCGCCGCCCACGCCCGCCCCGGCCAGTACGACCACGTCCTTGAGCACGTGGATGCGCTGGATGCCGGTCAGGCCGAGCGCGGGGGCCCACAGGAAGTCGCGCAACTGCCATGACGTCTTGGGAAAGTCGGTGTCGGCGAAGCGCCGGCCGGCCTCCAGGACGCCGACCCGATAGCCCTTCTCGGTCAGCCGCAGCGCGGCGACCGATCCGCCGAAACCCGAACCGATGACCAGGACGTCGTAGTCGAACACGGGGAACCCTTCGCCGGGTGGGCAGGAGGCATGCCATGAGATCTGGCGATCCTACTGCTCGGTAACCCGGCGAAGGCAGTCCCTCGGTGGTGCGTTTCGGGCCGAATCGGGGTGCGGTTCGGTCCGTGAGCGGTCCGAGTCAGCCGCTCTTGCGGCGGAACGAGCGCTGCTGTGCGGCGGGCCCGTGCGCGCCGTGGATCTTCGATCCGTCGCCGCCGGGGCCCTCGCCGGTGCCGTCGGTCTTGGTGCCGCGCTTGCGGGCGAGGGCCTCGCGGAACTTGCGCTTGGTCTCGTCCTCGGGCGTCTCGGCCTCGGCGGCCTCGGCGGCCGTCTCCTCGGTTGTCTCGTTCGCGGGTGTCTCGTCAGCCATGGTGCGTTCCTGCTCTCGAACTGGACTCGATCCGTAGGGACACCCTTCCATGCCGGGGCCCGCGATGGCACGCCCGGACCGGGTGACGCCCACGAGAGTGGACATACCGGTCGCCTTCGGATCGATCGGGTTCGAAAATCGGCGTCTCGACGGCGCCTCAGGTCAGTCGCGCCGTGCGGATGACCAGAGTGTCGATGAAGTCGGTCAGCGGCGGCCAGTCGAAGACGGGCGCGGTCATCCGCAGCAGGATCGCGCCGTGCATCGCGGCCCAGACGGCCAACGCGTCCTCGAACGGGTCGGTCCCGGCCGAGCGACCGGCCGCCGCGGTGGCCGCGATCGCGTCGATCAGGGTCTGGAAGACGTCCATCCGACTGGGCATCGCGGGCGCCGGTTCGGCCGGATCCGTGTTCGGTGGGCGCATCCGGTGGAACAGGGCGCGGTAGCGGCCGGGGCGATCCATGGCGAACCGGGCGTACGCCCGACAACCCGCGAGCAGCGACCGGTCCGCCTCGGTCTCCTCGGCCGCGGCGGCCGCGATGGCCGCCTGCAAGTCGTCGAAGTAGCCGTTGAGCACGGTGTCGAGGACGTCGTCGAGGTCGTTGAAGTGCGCGTAGATCGACGGCGCGGTGATCGCGGCCTCGCGCGCGATCCGGCGCAGCGTCACGTCGCCGGAGTGTCCGTCGCGTTCGATGAGCGCGGTCGCCGCGGCGAGGATGTCGTCGCGCAGAAGCGCACCCTGGCCGCGGCGATTACGTCGGCGGTTCGGCCCCTGATCGTCGTCCATGGCGGTCAGCGTACGAGGCGTGGAAGCGGCGCTCGCGGGCATGGGTGCCTCCTCGGGGGTGTCGACGACCGGTCGCCGAACGACGGGTGCACGGCGACCGGAACGCGCCGGCCGCCGTGCGCTGTGGTGACGATCCGTCAGGCAGGTTGCACCGCCTGGGCGTTGGTCGATTCGGTGGGCTGCCCGGCGGTGACCGGGGTGCCGCCGGTACGCCTGGGCAGACCGATCGCGACCACGATCGCGCCGATCGCGGCGACCGCCGCGGCCGCCAGGGCGCCGTTGTTCATCGCGGTGGTGAAGGCGTGGTCGGCGGCCGAGGTGAGCCGGCCGGCGGACTCGGGGGACAGGTGCCCGGCCACCCCGTACGCGCTGTGCAGGTCGTCTTCGGCGACCGCCGCGGGACCGATCAGGTGTTGGTCGGCCATCTCGCTCCGGTAGTGCGAGGACACCAGCGTGCCGACCACCGCGATGCCCAGCACGCCGCCGAGTTCGCGGACCACGCTGTTGAGCGCACCGGCCATCGCCGAGTAGCGCACCGGCACCGACGCGGTGATCTCCATGCTCGCGGGAGCCATCATCATCCCCATCCCCGCGCCCACCAGGGCCATTTCCCCGGCGAGTGCGGCGAACGGGGTGTCCGTCCCGGTGGTCAGGCCCATCACGGTCAGGCCGGCCGCGATCGCGGCGAGCCCGACGGTGAGCGTGGCCCGGATGCCCAGCCGGGTGGTGACCACCGGGGACAGCCCGGACATCGTGGCCATCGCGACGGCGAACGGCATCGCGCCAAGGCCGGCCTTGAGCGGGCTGTAGCCGTGCACGAGCTGGAAGTACTGGGAGAGCACGAACAGCGTGCCGAAGAGCGCGAAGAAGGTCACCGCGAGCGTCGCGGCGGCGAGTACGAAGCCCCGGTTGGCGAACAGGCGGATCTGCACCATCGGTTCGTCGCGGCGCAGCTCCCAGGCCACGAACACCACACCGAGCAGCACGAACGCGCCGAGCTCGGCGAGCGTGACCGGCGCGGTCCAGCCGCGCTCCGGCGCCTCGATGATCGCGTCGACCAGGACGCCCAGACCGATGACGGACAACACGGCGGCGGGCAGGTCGAGTCGGGCGGTGCCCACGCTCGGGACGCTCGGCACGATCCGCGCGATGCCGATCATCGCGGCGAGCACGAGCGGGACGTTGATCCAGAACGCGCTGGACCAGGAGAAGTGGGTCAGCAGCGCGCCGCCGGTGACCGGGCCGATCAGCACGCCGACGCCGGCCGACGCCGACCAGACGGCGAACGCCTTGGCGCGTTCGACCGGCGGGAACAGCCGGATGATGATCGCCAGCGTCGCGGGCATCACGAACGCCGCGCCCAGTCCCATCACCGCCCGCCAGGCGATCAACTCGGCCGCGGTCGAGGACACCGCCGCGATCGCCGATCCGGCTCCGAAGAGCGCCAGCCCGCCGAGCAGGGCGCGTCGCGCACCGAAGCGGGCGCCCAGACTGCCCGCGAGCAGCAGCAGGGCGGCGAAGACCAGCGTGTAGGCGTCGGTGATCCACTGCAGATCCGCCGTCGACGCGTCCAGCCCCTCGGCCAGCGCGGGCAGCGCGGTGTTGAGCACCGAGTTGTCCAGTGTCACCGCCACCAGCGTCGAACAGAGCACGAGCAGCGCGGCCCACCGACGAGGGTGACCCGCGGGATCCGGCTCGTCGTTCGGAGCGGCGGCGGACCGGGTTTCTGTGCTGCTCACGAGGACCCCCATGAATTAACGCTTGTTAGCTTACGTCTGTAAACATAAGCTGTGACCATACGCATGTAAAGTCAAGAATCGGCAAAGCGTGCCCGGAGGCGAGTGGCACTCGGCACTCGATCGAGCGAATGGCCCTCGGTCGGGCGGGTGGTGCGCCCGGGTGGATGGCCCCGGTGGGCGGCATCCGGGCGGGTGGGTGCCCGGGTGGGTGGGTGCCGGAGTGGGTGGCTGCCCGGGTGGGTCGTTGCCTGGGTGGTTGGGTGCCCGGGTGAGTGGGGCTATGCCTCGGCGGGCCGGGCTACCGCCCGGGTGGTTGGGTGCCTGGGTGGGTGGGTGCCCGGGTGGGTGCCCGGGTGGGTGGGGCTATGCCTCGGCGGGCCGGGCTACGCCTCCGTGAACGGCCCGTCCTCGACGAATCGGCGCAGTCCGCGGGCGAACATCCGCGCCTCGTCGGCGGGCCAGCCCGCGAGCGAGGACTCGATCCGGGTCGCGAGCCGCTCACGCAGTTCCTCGACGCAGGAGGCGCCCGCGTCGGTCAGTGCGAGCAGTACGGCCCGGCGGTCGTCCGGGTCGGGCTCGCGGCGGACCAGGCCGGCCGCCTCCAGGCGCGACGCGCGACGGCTGACGCCGGATCGGTCGAGGCCGATCTCGCCGGCCAGGTCCGCCGCGCTGCGCGGCCCGGTTCGGGCCAGCCCGCTGAGCACGGGATACGTCACCTCGTCCACGGCCGGCCCCAGGCCCTCGGTCAGTCGCGCGTACAGGTTCGCGCGTGTGCCGCGCCGGAGCAGCAGACCCAGCGCGTCCGCGACCTCGTGTCCCACCACGTGTTCCATGACCTCAGATTAGCGTGCGCCGCGCACGCTTATGGGCTATCGTCAAAAGCGTGCGCCAAGCACGCATTTCCTTCGCGTGGGCCGTCCTGCGTGGACCGCCCGGATCGGAGTCACCTCGCCATGACACAGACCGCAATCGTTCCCGCCCTCACCGACCTCCTCTTCCGCCCGGAGTTGGATCTCGACACCGCCGTCGACCGGCACTTCGCGCCGGACTACCGCCAGCGCACCGACGGCGTCTGGTCGGACCGGGCCGGCTTCGTCGAACACATCGCGCACCTGCGCTCGGTCGTGGCCGGCGGCCGGGTGCGCCTGCACGAGGAACTGTTCGACGGGTCGCGCTACGCCGATCGGCACACCGTCGAGGTGCGCAAGGCGGACGGCGCGACCGTGGTGATGGAGGTGTACGTGTTCGGCGAGTTCGCGCCGGACGGCCGATTCCTTCGGATCGAGGAGACCACGCTGATGCTCGCCGGATCGGAGGCCGATCAGGGTCTGGGGTCGGCTCGGTGATGCTTCTGTAGCGATCGCTAACAAATCTGGGGTACGGTGCTGCCCGAACGAGATTTGTAGCGATCGCTAAAGAAGCGGTTCGCGGACGAAAGGCGCAACCATGCACACGCTCACCGCCAAGACCGCGCTCGTCACCGGCGCGAGCAGGGGGATCGGCCGCGCCATCGCCGAGCGGCTGGCCGCGGACGGGGCACTGGTCGCGGTGCACTACGGCCGGGACGAGGCCGCCGCGAAGGAGGTGGTCGCGGCGATCGGGGCGGCCGGCGGGCTGGCCTTCGCGGTGCACGCCGAACTCGGCGTACCGGGCGACGTGGACACGCTCTTGGGTGGACTGCGGGCCGGCTGGGCCGAGTTCGGCGTCGAAGGGCTGGACATCCTGGTGCACAACGCGGGGATCGGCTCGACCGGGCCGATCGAGGCGGAGACCGAGGCCGGCTACGACCGGGTGTTCGCGGTCAACACCCGGGCGCCGTTCTTCCTCACCCGCGAGGCGCTGCCGGTACTGCGCGATGGCGGCCGGATCGTCACCGTCACCTCCGGTGCGACCCGGATCGCCTTCCCCGAGGCGATCGCGTACGCGATGACCAAGGGCGCTCTGGACGCGTTCACGCTCGCTCTGGCCAAGCACCTGGGCCCGCGTGGGATCACGGTCAACAATGTCGCCCCCGGCATCGTCGACACCGACGTCAACGCGGGTTGGCTGCGCGGGAATCCGGCGGCCCAGGCGCAGGCCGCGGGCCGTGCGGCACTGGGCCGGGTCGGGCAACCCGCCGACATCGCCGACGCGGTCGCGTTCCTGGCCTCCGACGACGCCCGCTGGGTCACCGGCACCACGATCGACGCCACCGGCGGGTCGGACCTGTAGAGCGGGCGGGTGTTCCGTCCTCCACCGGGATTTGGGTCGGCGGTGCCCACCCGACTGGGAGGGAGTGTCGCTCGGAAGTGGCGTGGGAGTGTAGCTCGGAAGTGCCGCTCGGGAGCGTTGCTCGGGACTGTCGCTCGGAAGTGGCGTGGGAACGTCGCTCGGAAGTGCCGCTCGCGAGCGTTGCTCGGGACTGTCGCTACAGCTCCCGCGTCACGTCCAGCGGCGCGCACGAGAGCGTGCCGTGCGCGTCGGGTGCGGCGATCCAACTGTCCGTGCTCACGAAGTCCCGCCCTCGCTGCCGCGCCTCACGGGCCGGTGTCGGGTCGTCCCAGGTCACCGCCAGCGGCTTGTGTTCGACGTCCCACTTGGCGCCGCCGAGCGCGCGGTCGTCCGAGGAGGTCGCCTCCACGTGGGTGAGCCGACCGGCGTCCGTACGCAACACCCCCGCGTGCCACAACGTCACGCCCGCCTCGGTGCGCACGATCGCCGGCGGCGTGCTCAGTGTCAGGCCGGTGCCGTCGTGCCGGTCCGAGTCGAAGCGCAGCACCAGGCGGCGCGGGATGGTCGGCAGCACCACGTCCAGCACCAGATCGCCGTCCGGGACGGGACCGAACAGGCAGGAGGTGAACCGGATCGGCCCGGCCGACAATGTCGTGGCCAGCGCCGAGTGGGCGAACCGGTCGCCCGAGCGGGTCACCGACACCCCGTACTGCCCGAACAGCGGCGGCGCCGGCGGGCGCGGGCCGGTGGGACGGGCCAAGGTCTCCATGCCGATGCTGGTGTACAGGCCGGCCGGCGTGCGCAGGATGCCGCTGTGGAAGACCCGTACCTCGTCGTGCTCGAGCAGGATCTCGGGCGGCCTGACCAGCTCGATGTCCACCGGGGCAGTGCTGTCGCTCATGCCGCCGACCCTATCGGCGGGCGGGGATCGGTACGGCGGCCCGACCGGCGCCGGGCGGGGGGCGGCACGCGTCGGCGATGCGTTCGGGCTTCGCCCGATCGGCCCAATCGGGTTTACCGGGGCGTTGTTCGCATAGTGTGCGAGAACGCGGTGCCGGCCGGATCCCGCGTGACCTGCGGCAGGGTTGGCCGTGCGGCATTTCGGTCGGGTTCTACGGGATTCGAACCGCCATATCGTGGGGACACTTTCCGGTTACGGCTTCGCCTATACCGCCCCCGAACGCCCCGCGCGTCACCCGACAGGCGCATACTGGTGGGGATGACGACGTCAGCCGTGACCCGGCGCATTCTGCCCACCAGTCCCTTCAATGTCCCGGTCGCTCCCATCATCGAGGATTTCGAACTCGGTGCACGAGTGACGCACGATCAGTACGGACTCGGTCGGATCGTCGGTGTCGAAGAGGACATCGCGGTCACTGTCGATTTCGGGTCGCGTCAGGAGCGGATCTGCCGTCCCTACGCGAAGCTGAGCAATCTCTGAACATCCCGACTCCACGCGGTCGGTCCAGGGAGGCGCCTCCGGGTAACCGGGTCGGCGCCTCCTCTCGTTGGGGCGGCGGTGGCGGTGTGTGTTGGGCGGGTGCGCTGGGGTGCGTGCGCGTTGGGGCTCTGTGTGCGGGCGTTGTGCGGGCGTGTCCTTGGGCGTCGTGGGGCGTCGTGCCTTGGTGTGTTGCTTTCTTCATTTTGGGCGTAGCCCTCGAGAAAGACATCAGGTTGTCAGACAAGTTGTGCTAGCGTCCTCGTCATGAAGCTGCGCGTCCTCCTTCTCGGCCGCCGCGGCGGGGTCTGATCCGACCGGCACCCCGCCGCGGGGTTCGGTGCTGCCGGTCGATCTTTCGACCGCGAGGACGGTTCCGCACCATGACCGAACACAACTTCCCGACCCTGCGCACCCCCGCCGGCCCCATCCCCGAGGATCGGCCGCACTGGAACCGGCAGCGCCCGAGCGCGATGCCGCACCACCGCTACCGCCCGGCGCACGAACGGGTCCGGGTCGGGATCGACCCGACCGAGCGGACCTGGCCCACCCGGCGGATCGAACAGGCGCCGCTGTGGGTTCCGGTGGACCTGCGGGACGGCAATCAGGCACTGGCCGAGCCGATGGACCCGTCACGCAAGCGGCGGATGTTCGACCTGCTGGTGGCGATGGGCTTCAAGGAGATCGAGGTCGGCTACCCGTCGGCCAGCCGCGCCGACTACGACTTCGTCCGGCACCTGGCCGAGAGCGACGCGGTCCCGGACGACGTGACCATCGTGGTCTTCACCGCCGCCCGGACCGACCTGATCGAACGCACCCACCAATCCATCGAGGGACTGGCGCACGCCGTGGTGCACATGTACACCGCGACCGCGCCGACCTGGCGCGAGGTCGTCCTCGGACACGACCGGGCCGCGCTGCACGGCCTGATCCTGGCCGGCGCGAAGGACGTCGCGCGTGGCGCGGACGCCCGGCCGAATGCTGACATCCGGTTCGAGTTCTCGCCCGAGGTGTTCAACCTGACCGAGCCCGACTACGTCCTGGAGGTGTGCGACAGCGTCACCGAGCTGTGGGACGCGAGCCCGGACCGGCCGGTGATCCACAACCTGCCGGCCACGGTCGAGATCGCCACGCCGAACGTGTACGCCGACCAGATCGAGTACATGCACCGGCATCTGGCCCGCCGAGACGCGGTGATCCTGTCCGTGCACCCGCACAACGATCGCGGTACCGGCGTCGCCTGCGCCGAACTGGCGCTGCTGGCGGGCGCGCAGCGGATCGAGGGCTGCTTGTTCGGCAACGGCGAGCGGACCGGCAACGTGGACCTGGTCACGCTCGCGCTGAACCTGCACACGCAGGGGGTGGATCCGATGATCGACTTCTCCGACATCGACGAGATCCGACGCACCGTCGAGTACGCGAACCGGATCGACGTGCACGCCCGCCACCCCTACGGCGGCGACCTGGTGTACACCGCCTTCTCCGGCACCCACCAGGACGCGATCAAGAAGGGCTTCGCGCGGCACGCCCGCCAGGCCGAGGAGTTGGGCCTGTCCGCGGACCGCGCGCCGTGGGACGTGCCGTACCTGCCGATCGACCCGGCCGACGTGGGCCGCGACTACGAGGCGGTGATCCGGGTCAACAGCCAGTCCGGCAAGGGCGGCATCGCCTACCTGATGCAGAGCGCGCACGGCCTGGACCTGCCGCGCCGGCTCCAGATCGAGTTCTCCCGGGTGGTCCAGGAGGCCACCGACGACAGCGGCGAGGAGATCACCTCGGTCGAGTTGGGCGAGCTGTTCCGGCGCGAGTACCTGGACCGGCGCTCGCCGGTGGACGTGAGCGGATGGCGGGCCGAGGAGGTTGAACCGGGACGGCACGTGTTCACCGGGACGCTCACCGATGCGGCGGGCGGGCGTTCGGCGGTCGGACGTTCGGTGGTCGGGCTTTCTGTGGTCGGGCTTTCGGTGGTTGGTGAGGGGAACGGACCGCTGTCGGCGCTGACGTCGGCGTTCGGCGCGGCCGGGATCCGGGTCGAGATCCTGGACTACATCGAGCACTCGATCGGCGCGGGCGGCGACCGGCAGGCGGCGTCGTACGTGGAGTGCCGGGTGGACGGGGTCACCCGCTGGGGCGTCGGGATCGACACCTCGATCCTGGCCGCCTCGGTGCACGCGACCGTGTCGGCGGTGAATCGGGCCCGGACGGCGGAGCGAGCTCGCGCAGGGGAGCGGGAGGGACGGATCGGGGTTTCGGCGGGTTAGGATTCGTCAGACAACCTGAGATGTGAGGGTGACACGATGACGTTCGGCCCCCTGCGCCGCAGCCCGCTGGTCGGCCAGGCGGCCGAACGGCTTCGTGACCGGATCGCCGCGGGGCACTGGCCGGTGGGAGCCAAGCTGCCCGGCGAGGTGGCGCTCGGCAAGGAACTGGGCATCGGCCGCTCGACCGTGCGCGAGGCGATTCGCGCGCTGGCGGGAGCGGGTCTGGTCGAGTCCCGGCAGGGGTCCGGCGTCTTCGTGATCGCCACCGAGCCGGTCGAGGACCTGACCACGCGGCTGCGGCGGGCCTCGGCGGCCGAGGTGTACGAGGTGCGCAACCTGATCGAGGTGCGGGCGGCGATGTTGGCCGCGGAGCGGCGTACCGACGAGGACCTCGCGGCGCTGGAGGCGGGGTTGGCCGCGCGGGCCGCCGCGCTCGGGGACGACGAGGCGTACATCGACGCGGACATCGCGTTCCACGCGAGCATCGTCGCGGCGGCGCACAACGACGTGCTGACCGACCTGTTCGCGGTGTTCCAGGTGACCATGCGGCCGGGGCTGCTGGACCTGCTCGCGGTGATGGACGAGAAGGGCCTGCGCACCGCCTCGGCGGACCCGGGCGCCGACGCGCACGCGGCAATGGTCGCGGCAATCCGATCCGGCGACGCCGCGGCGGCAGGCCGCGTCACCGAGGCGGAACTCGCGGTAAGCCTACGCATCCTGCGCGACTGAACCCACGCGGTGGCGGTGCTGCGCGGTGGCGTGTGCCGCGTATTGGTGTGCCGCGCGGCGGTGTGCCGCGTATTGGTGTGCCGCGCGGTGGTGTGCCGCACATGGAGCCGCGTCGCTCTCCGGCGGTGCCGGAGCCCCAGGGGGCGTCGAGCCCTGGCCGGCTCTGGCCGGCTCTGGCCGGCCCTGGCCCGGCTGCTCGGCGCGGGGCGGCTGCGTTGTGGGCGTGCCCCGGTCGGCGTGCCGGGGTGCATGCCCGCTACGCGGTCACGGTCGGGCCGTCCGCTACGCGTCCGGGATGCACGTCCGCTACGCGTCCGGACGGCTTGGTGTTCCGTCCCGGCGCGGGATTCGCGCTGGCCCGGCTCCGCCTCGGCTGGTCTCCGGCTTCGCTCCGATTCGGGCCCTGTGGGAGATGGCCCGTGAGAGGCGCGGGCCTGGCGGGCTGTGTGGCGCGGGCGGCTGCGTTGTGGGCGTGCCCCCGGTCGGCGTGCCGGGGTGCATGCCCGCTACGCGGTCACGGTCGGGCCGTCCGCTACGCGCCCGGGATGCACGTCCGCTACGCGTCCGGGATGCGCGTCCGCTACGCGTCCGGGATGCACGTCCGCTACGCGTCCGGACGGCTTGGTGCCCCGATCCGGCGCGGGATTCGCGCTGGCCCGGCTCCGCCTCGGCTGGCTTCCGGCTTCGCTCCGATTCGGGCCCCGTCCGTCTGTCCGGGCTGCCCCGTCCCGGCGCGGCCCGGCTGCCCGGGCCCCCGCCCGGCCTCGGCCCCCGTCCGGGCCCCGCCCGGCCCCGGCCCCGGCCCGGTCTTGGTTGGGAATAGGGGGCGGCGTATCTTGCTTTAGGGATGATTGAGAGTTCAACTACCTGAGAGAGTGGTCATCGTGCAGTTCGGGATCTTTACCGTCGGAGACGTCACCGTCGACCCCACTACCGGCCGGGAGCCCACCGAGCACGAGCGGATCAAGGCGATGGTGGCGATCGCGCTCAAGGCCGAGGAGGTCGGTCTGGACGTGTTCGCGACCGGGGAGCACCACAACCCGCCGTTCGTGCCCTCGTCGCCGACCACGCTGCTCGGCTATGTGGCCGCGCGTACCGAGCGGATCATCCTCTCCACCTCGACCACGTTGATCACCACGAACGACCCGGTGAAGATCGCCGAGGACTACGCGATGCTCCAGCACCTGGCCGACGGCCGGGTGGACCTGATGATGGGTCGGGGCAACACCGGACCGGTGTACCCGTGGTTCGGTCAGGACATCCGCCAGGGCATCCCGCTGGCGATCGAGAACTACGCGCTCCTGCACGAGCTGTGGCGCAACGACGTGGTCGACTGGGAGGGCCGCTTCCGTACGCCGCTCCAGGGCTTCACCTCGACACCGCGACCGTTGGACGGCGTGCCGCCGTTCGTGTGGCACGGCTCGATCCGCAGCCCCGAGATCGCCGAGCAGGCCGCCTACTACGGCGACGGGTTCTTCGCCAACAACATCTTCTGGCCCCGGGACCACTTCGTCCGGCTGATCAACCTCTACCGCGACCGCTTCGAGCACTACGGGCACGGCACCCGCGAGCAGGCCATCGTCGGCGTCGGCGGGCAGGTGTTCATGCGCAGGAACTCGCAGGACGCGATACGCGAATTCCGCCCCTACTTCGACAACGCGCCGGTGTACGGCCACGGTCCGTCGCTGGAGGAGTTCACCGATCAGACGCCGCTGACCGTGGGGAGCCCGCAGGAGGTCATCGACAAGACGCTGACCTTCCGCGACTCGTTCGGCGACTACCAGCGCCAGCTGTTCCTGATGGACCATGCCGGCCTGCCGCTGAAGACCGTGCTGGAGCAGCTCGACCTGCTCGGCGAAGAGGTGATCCCGGTGCTGCGCAAGGAGTTCGCGGCCCGGCGCGGGACGGACGTGCCGGCCGGCCCGACGCACGCGGCGCTGGTCGCCCGACGGGACGCGGCGGCGAACGAGGCAGCGCCGGTCGACGGGGTCGCACCGGCCAACGAGGTCGCACCGGTGCTGTGACCGGCCGAACACCCCTGTACCGCCGGAGAGACCGGAGAGAAAGGAAGAAGCACACCATGCCGCCCAAGCCGCAACCGCTCAAGCTCGTGGTCGTCTCGGCCGGACTGGGCAAGCCCTCGTCCACCCGCCTGCTCGGCGATCGCCTCGCCGAGGCCACGCGTCGGCAATCGGCCGATCGGGGCGTCGAGGCGGACGTCCGGGTGGTCGAACTGCGCGACGTCGCGGTGGACATCGCGCACAACCTGGTCACCGGCTTCCCGCCGCCGGGTCTGCGCGCCGCGATCGAGACGGTCACCGGAGCGGACGCCCTGATCGCGGTCACGCCGATCTTCACCGCGTCCTACAGCGGGCTGTTCAAGTCCTTCTTCGACGTACTGGACCACACCGCGCTGACCGGGAAACCGGTGCTGATCGCGGCGACCGGCGGTACCGCACGGCACTCGCTGGCCCTGGAGCACGCGCTGCGCCCGATGTTCGCCTACCTGCGGGCCACGGTCGTGCCGACCTCGGTGTACGCGGCGACCGACGACTGGGGCGCGGCGGCCGGTGCCGGCGACGACCTGTCCGTCCGAATCGCCCGCGCCGGCGGCGAACTCGCCGACCTCGCGGCGGGGTTGTCCAGGCGCGAAGCCGGTGGCGGCGGCGAGGGCGACTCGATCGACGAAGTGGTGCCGTTCGCCGAGCAGTTGGCGGCGCTGCGCCGAGGATGAGCGCACCGGCCCGGGCGACGTGGCGCCGCCGTCCCGGGCCCGGGTGGTCAGCCGTCCTTCGCGATCTCCAGGCGGGCCTGGAGCTTGCGCATGCCGGCCAGCCAGCGGTCCGGGTCGGCGGCCCGGCCCGCGTACATCCGGGCCACCTCGGGGTGCGGCAGGATCAGGAAGGGGGCGCCGGTGACGACCGCCTCGGCGACCACGCCGGCGACCTCAGCCGGCTCGATCGCGCCGTCGTCCAGGATCAGCCGGGCGGCCTCTCCGGTCGCGCCGAGCAGCGCCGTGCGCACGCCCAGCGGGCAGACCGCCTGGACCGTGATGCCCTTGGCGCCGTAGGTGATCGCCATCCACTCGGCGAACGCGTAGGCGGCGTGCTTGGTGACGGAGTACGCCGACGCGTCCAGCATGGTCAGTAGGCCGGCGGCGGAGACCGTGGTGACCAGGTGGCCCCGGCCCCGGGCCAGCCAGGCCGGGGTGAGCAGCCGCGCGGCGCGTACGTGCGCCATCACGTTGACGTCCCACGAGCGGTCCCAGGCCGCTTCCGAGGCGTCCAGGCCCATGCCCTCGCCGATGCCGGCGTTGGCGCAGTAGACGTCGATCTCGCCGCCGAGGGCCTTGCGGGCACCGGCGATCAGCGCCGCGACGCCCTCCTCGCCGGCCGCGTCGCCGGGCAGCGCGATGCCGTCGATCTCGGCGGCGACCGCGTGGCACGCGTCCGCGTCCAGGTCGTTGACCACGACGCGGGCGCCGTCGGCGGCGAAGCGGCGGGCCAGAGCCGCGCCGATCCCGGCACCGGAACCGGTGATCACCACCCCGGCGCCGGCGAGCGCGGTCATCCGACACCGCCGGACAGGCTCACGCCGCCGTCGACCAGCAGCGTCTGGCCGGTGATCCAGCTCGCCTGCTCGGACAGCAGGAACGCCACCGCGCCGGCCACGTCCTCGGGCACGCCGAGCCGGCCCATCGGGTAGGCCGCCGTGACCTCTTCCTCGCGGCCCTCGTACAGCGCGGTCGCGAAGACCGTCTTGACCACCGCGGGCGCCACCGCGTTCACCCGCACCCGCGGGCCGAGTTCGCTCGCGAGTTGGGCGGTCAGGTGGGTCAGCGCGGCCTTGCTGACGCCGTAGAAGCCGATCCCGTGCGCGGGCCGCGCGCCGGCGAGCGAGGAGACGTTGACGATCGCGCCGCCGTGCTCGCCCAGCCACGCCTTGTGCACGCGCTGCGTCCATGCGAGCGCGGCGAGCAGGTTGACCTCCAGGATCTTGCGCCCGGCGTCCAGGTCGAGCTCCACCAGCGGGCCGTACACCGGGTTGATGCCGGCGTTGTTGACCAGCATGTCGATCCGGCCGAACGCCTCCAGGGTCGCGGCCACCGCCGCGTCCTGGTGGACCGGGTCGTGCGCCTTGCCCGCGACGCCGATCGCGTGCTCGGGACCGCCGAGCGAGGCGACCACCTCGGCCAGCGTGTCCGCGCCACGCGCGGTCACGCAGACCCGGTCGCCGCGCGCGACCAGGGCCTGGGCGATGCCCAGGCCGATGCCTCGGCTCGCGCCGGTGACGATGGCTACGGGACGGGACGAGTCGCTCACTGGGCGGCTGCCTCTCGGTAGGACTTGAGCTCGCGGTGAGCGAGCGAACGACGGTGTACCTCGTCCGGCCCGTCGGCCAGACGCAGCGTGCGCGCGTGCGTCCAGAGCGACGCGAGCACGAAGTCCTGGGACAGGCCGCCCGCGCCGTGCGCCTGGATGGCCTTGTCCAGGATCCACTCGACGGTGAGCGGTGTGGCGATCTTGATCGACTGGATCTCGCGGTGCGCGCCGCGGTTGCCGACGGTGTCCATCAGCCACGCGGTCTTGAGCACGAGCAGGCGCAACTGCTCGATCCGCACCCTGGATTCGGCGATCCACTCCTGGATCACGCCCTGGTCGGCGAGCGGCCCGCCGAACGCCTCGCGGGCGATAACCCGGCGACACATCAGTTCCAGGCCGCGCTCGGCCATCCCGATCAGCCGCATGCAGTGGTGGATCCGGCCGGGGCCGAGCCGGGCCTGCGCGATGGCGAAGCCGTCGCCGGCGTTGCCGACCAGGTTCGCGGCGGGCACCCGTACGTTGTCGAAGACCACCTCGGCATGGCCGCCGTGCGGACCGTCGGTGTAGCCGAAGACGTGCATCCCGCGCCGGATGTGTACACCCGGGGTGTCGCGCGGCACCAGGATCATGCTCTGCCGGCGGTGGCGCGGCGCGTCCGGGTCGGTCTTGCCCATCACGACCAGGATCTCGCAGGTGGGCGCCATCGCCCCGGAGGACCACCACTTGCGGCCGTCGATCACGTACTCGTCGCCGTCGCGGACGATGCTCGTGGTGATGTTGGTGGCGTCGGAGGAGGCGACGTCGGGCTCGGTCATACAGAACGCCGAGCGGATGGTGCCCTCCAGCAGCGGCTTCAGCCATCGCTCCTGCTGCTCTGGCGTGCCGAAGTCGTGCAGCAGTTCCATGTTGCCGGTGTCGGGCGCGGCGCAGTTGAGCGCCTCGGGGCCCAGGTGCGGGCTGCGGCCGGCGATCTCGGCCAGCGGCGCGTACTGGAGGTTGGTCAGGCCCGCGCCCTCGGCGCCCGGCAGAAACAGGTTCCATAGGCCGCGCTTGCGGGCCTCGACCTTGAGCTCCTCGATCACCGGCGGCCGACCCCACGGATCGGCGCCCGGATCGGCCACCTGATCGGTGAACACGGCTTCGGCGGGGTACACGTGCTCGGTCATGAACGCGAGCAGTCGCTCCCGCAGTTCCTCGGTCCGTGTGTCGTAGCTGAAGTCCACCGGCGCCTTCCTCTCCCTGGTCGCAGACGGCGCGGACGTTCCGTGGCCATAGGGTGCGCGAGACGTGCCGTGCGCGAATTACGGTACCGACCGGTCGGTATCTTGGCTAGGGTGGCGTCGAACGCTCCCCCGAAAGGTTGGACATCATGGCGGCTAGAGGTCGCGGAAACGCGGCACCGGTTCTGTCCGAGGCCGAAGAGACACCCTTGCCCCAGCGGCTGCTCCGGATCGCCTCGCGGATGTTCGCCGAGCGCGGCTTCGAGAGCACCTCGGTCCAGGAGATCGTGGCCGCCGCCGGGGTCACCAAGGGGGCGATGTACCACTACTACGCGTCCAAGGACGACCTGCTGGTGGAGATCTACCACCGCATGCTCGCGATGCAGACCGAGCGGCTGAACACCATCGCGGACGGCCCCGAGCCGGTCGTGGACCGGCTGCGCGAGGCGGCGGCGGACGTGGTGGTCACCACGCTGGGCAACATCGACGACGCGGTGGTCTACTTCCGCTCGATGCACCTGCTTGCGCCGGACAAGCGCAACGAGATCCGGGCCGAGCGGCGGCGCTACCACGAGCGCTTCCGCTCGCTGATCGAGCAGGGCCAGCGCGAGGGCCTGCTGCGCGCGGACGTGTCGGCCGACATCGCCACGCACAACTTCTTCGGCGGCGTGCACCACCTGAACAGCTGGTACCAGCTCGACGGGCCGATGTCGCCGCGCGAGGTCGGCGACGTGTTCGCGGACCTGCTGCTGCACGGGCTGGCGCCGACGGCGCAGACGCGGTAGCAGGCGGTCGCGACGGCGGAATTCGCTCGCGTGGGGTGGGGTGTCGCGTCGAGAATCGACCATGCTCACTGATCATTGGCCGGTCTTCGGCCTACGGTTGACCACGCCTCGGCTGGAACTGCGGGCGGCGAGCCAGGAGGACCTGGTGGCGCTGGTCGAACTCGCCGAACTCGGCGTGCACGCACCCGACTTCATGCCGTTCAGTACGCCGTGGACGCGCGCGCCGCATCCGGCTCGGGCCCGGGAGGCCCTCAAGTTCTACTGGGGCTCGTGGGCGAACTGGCGGCCGGAGGAGTGGAAGCTGCTGCTCGCCGTCGTGCACGAGGGTCGGGTGATCGGCCTCCAGGAGTGCAGCGCCACGGACTTCGCCCGCCGGCGCGAGATCGGCTCGGGCTCCTGGCTGGGCCTGGCCCACCAGGGCCACGGGTTCGGTACGGAGATGAGGGCCGCGATGCTGGAGTTGGCCTTTGCCGGCCTCGGCGCCCAGTGGGCGATCTCCTCGGCGCTCCTGGACAACGCACCCTCGCTGGCGGTCTCCCGACGTCTCGGCTACGCCGACGACGGCATCGAGATCCTCCCCGCCGACGAAAACGGCCCCCCGCGCCCGGCCCGCCGCCTACGCCTGACCCGAGACGCCTGGCGGGAACACCGCACGATCGAGACCGAGATCGAGGGCTTGGACGCGTGCCGCGAAATGTTCGGCTGCCCCACGTAAACGGTGCCGGAGGCATAGGGGTCGGCCGGGTTGGGTCAGCTTCGGAGGGCGTTGGTCAGTGCTGTCCAGGATGCCGCGTCGATTGTCAGATGCCCGATGCTCGGGTCCTTCGAGTCGCGTATCGGGACGAGGCCCGGGAGATCATCGCGGACCTCGACGCAGTTGCCTTGATCCCCGTTGCTGTACGTGCTCTTGCGCCATGAGCTGATGTCTGCGTTCTGGATTCCTTGCATGATTGCAATTCCTTGATGGTCGCCCGGATCATCGCTGCCGACTCTTTCGGGGAAAGGGCAGAGGCGCGCGTAGCCGATCGTACGACGTGAGCCGGTGGTCGCTTCCCGCGATTGCCGGCCGGCCGGCGGGCGTACCGTGGGGTCAGCGCCTACCTTGCCGGGAGTCCTGACCATGCAAGACAGCATCGGGGATCGCATCGCGCGGCTGCGCCTGCGGAGGGACCACACTCAGGAGTCGCTCGCCGCCGCTGCGGGGGTTTCCGTCGATGTCGTCCGCAAGCTGGAACAGAACCAGCGACTCACGGCCCGGCTCTCCACGCTCAACGCACTCGCGAGCGCGCTCGACGTGGAAACGTCGATCCTGATTGGGCAGCCGACCACGTTCGAGGGCGCGGTGCATCGGGATCCGCTACCGAGCCTGTTGGCGCTCCGGCGGGCCGTGACTCCGGTCTCCGAGTTGATCGAAGACGAAATGGCGGTCGCCGACGGGGAATCGCCGTCCGTCCTCGACCTTCGGGCGGCGTTGAGGTCGACGGAGGCGATCCGGCGTGACGGGAAGCTGTCGGAGATCGCCGCCGTATTGCCGCGACTCATCTCGGATGCGCGGTCCGCGACGCGCGAGCACTCCGGCGCCGATCGCGCCGCCTCGTTCGCCATCCTGGCGGAGGCGTATCAGGTCGCGGCCACGACTCTGGCCGCGTTCGGCAAGGAGGACGCGGCGTACACGGCGATGGAGCGGGCCAGGAGCGCAGCCGGGCACTCCGATGATGCCCGGCTCGAAGTCATTGGCATGTCGACGCTGTCCTGGATCTTCAGCAAGCAGGGGCGGATAGACGACGCGCAACGGGTGGCCGAGGCAACTGCGGAGAAGATCGAGCCGTCGTGGACGAAGACACCGCCGATCGACGTCGCCCTGTGGGGCATCCTGCTCCTACGCGCCGCCTCGGCCGCCGTCCGCGCGGAGCGCAAGGACACCGCCGCCGAACTCCTGCGTCTCGCCAATGCCGCCGCCGCCCGGATCGGCGCCGACCGCATCGACTATGCCACCCCGTTCGGACCCACCAACGCGGGTGTCGCCACGGTCAACGCCTTCGTCGAAATGGACCGCCCCGAACAGGCGTTGGTCGAAGCCCGTCGCATCACCGACCTGAACAGCCTCCCGCCCACCTGGCAGGCGCGCTACTACGTGGACCGCGCCTTGGCCCACATCGACCTCGCCAACGACGACCGGGCAACCCGCGCCATCCTCAAGGCCGAACACACCGCCCCCGAGTGGATGCGCTACCACGCCACATCCCGCCGAGTCGTCACGGACCTGGTCTCGCGCGAGCGCCGCAGATCGACCCCACTCCTCGCCCTCGCCGACCGCTTGCGGATTGCCTAGAGGCGGGGCCGGCAGGGGTCGAGTCAGTTCCGGAGGGCGTCGGTCAGTGCACTCCATGACGTTGCGCCGATGAGGAGTTGACCTATGGCTGGGGCCTTCGAGTCACGTACCGGGACGACGCCCGGGAGATCATTGCGGACCTCGACGCAGTTGCCCCCATCCGAGTTGCTGTAGGAGCTCTTACGCCACGTCGCGGCGGTTGCGTCCCGCGTCCCTTGCATGCTTCCAACTCCTCGATGACCGCCCGGATCATCTCGGCCGACTCCCTGGGGGAGAGGGCGTAGGCGCGTAGACAATCGTATGCCGTTTGATGGTCTGCGACAGTAGCGGAATCCTCACGCAACTGGCCGGTGTGGCTACCTTCGAGGTATGCGACGGGCTCACTGTCGGGCAGGGTCAGCAACGTCAGCGATCCGCCCAATTGCGGGTGGGCTCCGGAGTTGAACGGTAGGACTTGGATCGTGCCGTACCGCGTGTCCATCCGAGGCAAGAGCACTTCGAGTTGCGTGCGCATGACGGCTGGGCCACCGATCACGCGGCTGATGGCCGCCTGGTCAAGGATTGCGCCGTAGCGCGGCGGGTGTTCCCGAGTAAAGATGCTTTGCCGATTGACGCGTGCGGCAACTTTTCGTTCGATCTCGGGGTCCGGCCACCTGGGCACAAACCTGCTGAACTGCGCGCGGGCGTAGGCAGGGATCTGCAACAACCCAGGCACGGTGAGCGCCGAGTACTCCAGGATCGCCTCTGCCTTCGCCGCCAGCGCCATGAACCCGCGATAACGGTCCGGGAATTGGTCGTGCTCCACCATCTGGTAAAGCCGTACGAAGAACCCGTCCGTCTCGAAGGCAATATCCAGTTTTGCCGGCATGTCCGGTGGGATGGTGCTCTCGCCGGTCTCGTATCGAGACATCGCCGCCTTGCTGTAGCCCAGGATCGTCGCGCACGCCGTCAGTGACATGCCCACGCTCTTGCGCTTGACCCGAATCTCCCGCCCGAACATCTGCCGTGGCGAGCCTTGGGGTTCGAGGTCTTTCTCTTGGTATCGCACGGGCGTTCCCCCTTCCGTTCCACCGCAAATCGGTAACGATGCCGAGATGCACAGGCTAGCTCTCCCACCTCATGATGGGGACGCAGAGCGACAGACCGTGTACGGAAGGGAGAGGCAATCCCTTGCTCAAAACGTCGCAGGCCGAAGGGTGGGGCTGCGACGGGCGTAGGGAGTGGGGCTCAACTTTGGCGAGTCGCCCCACTCCCTGCGTGCCCCTCACAGAAAGGACACGTACCCACGATGGCATATCAATTCGGGTGGACTCAACGTGCTTCGGTGCCGGTTCCGGCGGAGGATCGCGACTGGCAGGACGAGCGGTTGAGGGTGCTGATTCGGGAGTGGGTCGGCGGGGCGGACGCCGATACCGCTGCGTTCACCCCACTCCGGGAGCCGCGACTACGTTTGCGTTCGCGGTTGTTGCTGTGGATTCGCGCGCCGCGCTCGGGTGGGCGGAACGTGCGATGACCACGCGGCAGCGGGTTTCGGGGAGCACGCAGGAGGATCTCGACCGGGGGCTCGCGTTCTTCGAGCGCTATCGGCACGCGTGGTGTCGTGACGCCTATTCGGGTCGCGAGGGTGTGCTTATGGACGTGCGAGGGCGACAGGTTCATCTGCGCTTGCGTAGTGGGATTGAATTCGCTTGTCAGGTACGGGACTTGGTCATTCTTCGGCCGCCTTCGCCGATTCTGTATCGGAGCGTGAGATACGTCGGCGGGGAAGACGCGACGCTTCGGCCGGACGGCACGCTTACGGAGTTGTGCGCCGTGGACAGGGGCATGTTGGCGACCGTGCAACCGCCGGTCGGCCCGGAGTGGTTCGCGTTGTTGTCCGACCTGGAGCGAGTCGGTTGCCCGTTGGGTGCGGTGGCCGATTGGGCGGAACCTCCGTTCCTGCTCGACGAGGAGGAGAAGGAGCGATGACGGCGATACCTACGCCTCCACCGACTGGCATCGGCTCGACACACGACAACTCGGGAGGCAAGACGATGGGGAACCACGCCAAGGACGACAAGGACGGCGACGCCAAGACCCCCCAACGGCAGCGGGACGGCCAGTGGGACAGGCCCGTGCCGCCGAAGGACAGGGACCGCGACAAGGAGAAGGACAAGTGAGCACCTTGGTCGACTGGGACGCAGTTTTCGCGGACACGCCCCGGCGCTCGTACGTCCCGGGGGTGGTGTGGGGGAGTGACGACGCCCTGATCGACCGCGACACCGACCCCGAAGCGTGGGCGGAAGCCGTGGCGGCCGACATCCCGCTTGTGACTCAGATGGATGACGGCATGCCGGGCGGGAGCCTGATCCCGACATCGTCGGCGTCGCAACCCTCCCTCGTGCGGCACATGCTCGAACAACTCGACGTCGAACCGGATCACGACATCCTCGAAATCGGTACCGGCACCGGGTGGTCCACTGCGCTGTTGGCCACCGCGCTCACCGCCGGCCGGGTGACCTCGATCGAGGTGGATCCACTCGTGGCGATCCAGGCCCAGGAGTCCCTGCGCGGCTGCGGCTCGGAACCGACCCTGATCGTCGGCGACGGGCTGCACGGCTACAAGGAAGGTGCCCCCTACGACCGGATTGCCGCCACCATGGCGGTACAACGCGTGCCGTACGCGTGGGTGGAACAGGTCCGGCCCGGAGGGGTGATCCTCACGCCCTGGGGCACGGCCTTCCACAACTCCGGTCTCCTGCGCCTGGTCGTCGCGGCCGACGGCACGGCCTCGGGCCGATTCGTGGGCAACGTCAACTTCATGTGGGCCCGGTCGCAGCGCCCGAGGTTCGAGGCCCGGCGCTTCGTGGGTGACGTCATCGCCGACCCGAGCGTGGGCAGGGTCCGCCACACGACGACGGATCCGCGACCCCTTCAGGAGGAGCACGCGGATTTCGCGATCGGGCTTCGGCTGCCCGATGTCGAGCAGCGCACGTTCTTCGGGAGGGGAGCGCACGCCGGGGAGTTCACCACGTGGTACGCCGACGGGCAGTCCTGGGCCTCCGTCGACTACGTACCGGACGCCCACTCGTTCGAGGTGAACGAGGGCGGGCCGCGCGACCTGTGGCGGGAGATCGAGGACGCCTACGCAGCGTGGCGTGCGCGGGGTGAACCCCCGCGCGAGGAGCACGGCGTCACGGTGACCGGTGATGGACAGTGGGTGTGGCACGACGGGCCGCACGGTCGGGTGGACTGCGGGCCGTCGATTCCCTGGCAGGCTCCGTAGAAGGAGATGGAGGGACGGCCCCGGCCCTCGAAGCGGCACGGCGTCGGGGCCGTTCCGATCCCGGTGTCGGCTACGGCGCGGCGATCGGGTCCATCCCGAAGACGACGATTCGGGTGGCGCCGTGGAAGCCCGCCGGACGTTGCCACAGGCTCCGGACAGCGGGGCGATCCCCGCCGGAGTGTGCGCCCTCCTCGGGCGCGCCTGGGCAATACGGTCCCCGATCCCGTCATCCCGCGGTCCTGTGATCCCCCGATCCCGCAGTCCCGCGGCCCCGATCCCGACCTACGCCAACGCGTTGACGATCGTGCCGAACACCCGTGGCAGGCGGTGGGCCGCGGGGACGATCAGGCGGGCCGTGTGTGGGTGGGAGCGGGCGGTGAGGAGGGATTCGGTGAGCAGGCGGTGGCGGAGGGAGAGCCGGCGCCAGTCGGATTCGTAGCGTTCGGGGCTGCCCGCGACGAGGGCGGCGACCAGGGCTCGGGCCGAGGCCAGGGCCAGCGCGACGCCCTCGCCGGTGAGCGCGTCGGTGTAGCCGGCCGCGTCGCCGACGAGCAGGACGCGGCCCGCGACCCGGGTGCGGACCCGGCGGCGCAGTGGCCCCGCGCCGCGCACCTCGCCGGCCGCCGCGCCCGCCAACCGATCCCGCAGCGCCGGGAAGGCGGCGAGGTGGTCGTCGTAGGAACGACCGCGCGGCCCCAGCATCGCGACGCCGACCAGGTCCGGGCCCACCGGCGTCACGTACGCCTCGCCGCGCGGCGACCAGTGCACCTCGACGAAGTCGGTCCACGGTGCGACCTCGAAGTGCCGGCGCAGCCCGTACCGCCGGGCCCGGCGATCCGGCACGGCGGGCCCGAGGGTGGCCCGGATCGGAGAGTGCAGGCCGTCGGCGGCCACCAGCCAGTGCGCGCTCAGCCCGGCCGCGGTCACCCCGTGCGCGTCCTGCCGCACGTCGGTGACCCGCCCGACCCTGTGCTCCACGCCCAGCGCCAGCGCCCGTTCGTACAGCGCGGCGTGCAGCGTGGTCCGCCGTACGCCCAGTCCCGGTCCCTCCCGGAATCTCGCCTGCACCGCGTGCCGGGCGTCCAGGTACCGGATCCCGGCCAACGGCCGCCCCGCGGGCGTGATCCCCAGCCGGGCCAGCGCGGCAACGCCCGTCGGCATCAGCCCCTCGCCGCACGCCTTGTCCACCGGCGCCGGCCGCGGCTCCACGACCACCACGCGCAGCCCCGCGAGCGCGCCGTGGATCGCGGTGGCCAGACCGGCCGGCCCACCGCCGGCGACGAGCAGGTCGATCACGCGGTCGCCGCCGACAGCGCGGTCGACTCGCAGCGGATCCGGACCACCATCAGCGCGGCGTTGAGTCCGGTGAACGCGAGCGCGGTGACCCACGCGCCGTGCACGAGCGGCAGGGCCAGGCCCTCGACCGCGACCGCGACGTAGTTGGGGTGCGGCAACCAGGGCAGCCGGTACGGCCCGGTGCGCACCAACGGAAGTCCCGGCACCACCACGACCTGGGTGTTCCAGCGCGGCCCCAGCGCCGTGATGCACCACCAGCGCAGCGCCTGCGCGGCGAGCACGAGGGCGAACATCGACCACCCGAACCAGGGCACGAACGGTCGGTCGCCCAGCCCCACTTCCAGGACGCACGCGGCCAGCAGGCCGACGTGCAGCACGACCATCGGCGGGTAGTGCCCCTGTCCGCTGACCACGCCGCCCCGGGCCAGGCTCCAGGCCAGGTTGCGCCGGGAGACCACCAACTCGGCGACGCGTTCGAGGGCGACCAGGCCCACCAGTGCGAAATACCAGTACATCCCCGACCTACCACTCCAGGAGGACGAGCTCGGAGCAGAACCCCGGGCCCATCGCGATCATCAGGCCCGGCGTACCGGGATCGGGCCGGGCGGCCATCGTGTCGCGCAGCACGTGCAGCACCGAGGTGGACGACAGGTTTCCGGTCGAGGCCAGCGAACGCCACGTCAGGTCCAGGGCGCCGGCCGGGAGTTCGAGCGTCTCGGCGACCGCCTCGAGCACCTTCGGGCCGCCCGGGTGGCAGACCCACGCGGTGATGTCGGCCGGGGTCAGGTCGTGTTCGGCGAGGAAGGTCCGCACGTCGCCGCCCAAATACTCGCGGACCACGTCGGGGACGTCCGAGCCGAGCACGATCCGAAACCCGGAGCCGCTCACGTCCCAGCCCATCACCCGGGCCGAGTCCGGATACATGCGACTGCGGCTGGAGACCACCCGCGGTCCGCGCCCGGGCCCGGTCCGCGCGTCGCCGCAGGCGATCACCGCGGCCGCGCCGTCGCCGAACAGCGCGCCCGCGACCAGATTGGCGATCGAGGCGTCGTCGCGCTGGAGGGTGAGCGAGCACAACTCGACCGAGACCAGCGCGGCGACGTGCTCGGGCCACCCGCGCAGGTAGTCGTGCAGGCGGGCGATGCCGGCGGCGCCCGCGACGCAGCCGAGGCCGAACACCGGCAGCCGCTTGATGTCCGCGCGCAGGCCGAGCCGGCCGACCAGGCGCGCGTCGATCGAGGGCACCGCGAGGCCGGTCACCGTGGTGAACACGATCAGGTCCAGGTCGCGCGCGCTGAGCCCGGCGGCGCCGAGCGCGGACTCGACCGCCTCGGCCGCGAGCTCGACCGCGACGTCCAGGTAGGCGTCGTTGGCGGCGCCGAAGTCGTCGAGTTTGGCGTAGTGGTCCAGCGGCAGCGCCAGATGGCGGGTGTGCACCCGGGCACTCGCGTGCAGCCGATCCAGGACGCGGCGATCGGCGCCGGCGGGCAGGCACATCGCCGCGAACGCCTCGGTGATCTCGGCTTGCGGGTATCGGTGCGGCGGCAGTGCGCCACGGACGGCTGCGATGCGGGTCATGGCGTATCCCCGGCTGGATGAGGAGCGAAGACGCTGGGCGGCGAACGGAACCGGCGGCGAGCGGGAACGCTGGAACAGTGCCCAGCGGGAACACCGAACCCACGTCGTTTGCCCGCACTCGTCGCTCGCATGCGCCGGACCTACGCCGGCTACCCGGAGAGGACACCCACGTGAGTGAAGCCGCCACGCCGAGCGGAGCCACCCCGCACACCCCCGCACACCCCGGCGGGCGTCCCGCCGAACACGCGCCCGTGCTCGGCCTCCTGTTCGCCTGCCACCTCGGTCCGACGCTCGCCGTCACGGCCCTGACCACCGCGCTCGCCGTCGCGGCCGGGCGCGACGCCAAGGGTTGCGCGCTCGTCGGCGCGGCGGTGCTCAGCGGGCAGTTGTCGGTCGGCTGGTGCAACGACGCGGTGGACGCGGACCGCGATCGGGCCGCCGGGCGCATCGGCAAGCCGGTCGTCGCCGACCTGGTCACGGCCGAACGGGTGGCACTCGCCGCCCGAACCGCGCTCGTGGCGTGCGTACCGCTGTCCTACGCGTCGGGGCCGGCGGCGGGCACCGCGCATTTGGTCGGGGTGGGTGCCGCGTGGGCGTACGACCTCGGGGTCAAGGGCACCGTCGGGTCCTGGGTGCCCTACGCGGTCGGCTTCGCGAGTCTGCCCGCGTTCGTCGCGTTCGGGCTGCCCGGGCGGCCCGCGCCCGCGTGGTGGGTCGTCTCCGCCGCCGCGCTGCTGGGCTGTGGCGCGCATCTGGCGGACGCGCTGCCGGACCTGGGTGTCGACCACGCGGGCGGCGTACGCGGCCTGCCGCACCGGCTCGGCCCGACCGGGATCCGCACGCTCACCCCGCTGCCGCTGCTCGGCGCCACCGCGTTGCTCGCGTACGGCCGACCGGACCGGGCCGGCCGGCTCGCGCTGGCCGGTGCCGGCGTACTGGCCGCCGCGGGCGCGCTGCTCGGCGGCCGACGCCCCGCCGTTCCGTTCGCCACCGCGATCGGTGTCGCCGCGATCGACGTGGCGCTCCTGCTGCGCCGGGGGACCGGCATCGCCCGCGCCGGCTCACGCGCCGTCCGGCGAGTATCACGCCAATGCGCGTAGACCCCGGCCGGCCAGAGCCGTTTCGGTATGCCCTGGAAAATCGCCTGATGGGATGAAATGTCCCCATCGCTGCTTGACATTCTGTCAAATTGGATCTTCGTAATTAACAATCTGTCCCATTGTCCCGTACAGAGCACCAGGAAATCATTCATGCCCATAGCTCGATCCCGGATTCGCCCAAACCGCCCGCAGATCGGGCACCGCGAGTCAGCTCGTGCCATGCCGGCCACCTTGTCCCCTCATACCTGGAGGAACCCGCACATGAGCGGACGCCTTACCCACCGCCGCCTGATCGCCTGTGCCGCAACCCTGGTCGCGGGCTCCATGCTCCTGACCGGCTGTGGGGACGATGGCGGCGACAGCGCGCTCGGCAAGAAGGACGAGAACGCGCCGTTCTTCAAGATGCTCCCGCCGGACGTCCAGAAGTCCGGCAAGCTCAAGATCGGCTCGGAGATCGCGTACGCACCGATCGAGTTCATGAAGGGCGGCAAGGCCGTCGGCGTGGACCCCGAGCTGGCCGCCGCGCTCAGCAAGCAGCTCGGTGTCAAGTACGAGTACAAGAACTCCCCGTTCGACTCGCTGATCACCGGGATCACCTCCAAGCGCTTCGACCTGGTCATGTCCGCGATGACCGACAAGAAGGAGCGGCAGGGCCAGGGCCTGGCGTTCGTCGACTACTTCCGCGCCGGCACCTCGATCCTGGTGCAGAAGGGCAACCCGCAGAACATCAAGTCGCTCGACGACCTGTGCGGGAAGATCGTCGCGCTCCAGCAGGCGACGACCAACGAGGACGTCGCCACCGCCCAGTCCAAGAAGTGCGAGGAGTCGGGCAAGGGCGCGATCACGATCCAGAAGTACGAGCACGACGGCGAGGCCCTGCTCAAGCTCAAGAGCGGTGCCGCCGTCGCCGACCTCAACGACTTCCCGGTCGCCGCGTACAACGCGCAGACCTCCGGTGACGGCAAGGACTTCGAGGTCACGGGCGAACAGATCGATGCCGGCCTCTACGGCATCGGCGTCGGCAGGGACAACCAGCAGCTCCAGCAGGCGCTGAAGTCGGCCCTGGAGGCGCTGATCAAGAACGGCGAGTACGCCAAGATCCTGAACAACTGGAAGGTCGAGGCCGGCGCCGTCACCGAGGTCACCATCAACGGCGGCACCTCCTGATCCGAGGTCCGGCCCCGCCCGCCCAGCGGCGGCGGGGCCGGACCCGGCGGACCGTCCCACCGGGCCACCCCGTGCCCGCGCCCGCACTCGTGCTCCAAGAGGAGGTCACCTTCCCGTGACCACACCCCCAACCCCCGCGGCCGACAAACAGCCGGCCAAACGGGAACACATCAAAGCGATCCCCGTGCCGCACTACGGCCGTTGGGTCGCCGCCGTCGTGGTTCTGGCCCTGGTCGGCCTCCTGATCAACGCGTTCGCGAACGCGAAGATCCACTGGAGCGTGACCGGCGAGTACCTGTTCGACGAACAGATCATCAAGGGCGCAGTCAACACGCTGAAGATCAGCCTCTACTCGATGGCGCTCGGGCTCGTACTCGGCGTGCTCGCCGCGATCGGGCGACTGTCCGGCAATCCGGTCACCGCGACCGTCTCGTCGGTCTACATCTGGTTCTTCCGCGGCACGCCGGTTCTGGTCCAGTTGCTCATCTGGGGCAACCTCGCGCTGATCTTCCCGACCATGTTCGGCCATAACACCAACAACTTGATCACCCCGATCTGGGCGGCGCTGCTCGGCCTCGGCATCAACGAGGGCGCGTACATGGCCGAGATCGTGCGATCGGGCATCCAGTCCGTCGACGAGGGCCAGACCGAGGCGGCCCACGCGCTCGGCATGTCCAAGGGCCGTACCCTGCGCCGGATCGTGCTGCCGCAGGCGATGCGGGTGATCGTGCCGCCCACCGGCAACGAGTTCATCAACATGCTCAAGACGTCCTCGCTGGCCAGCGTGGTGGTCTACCCCGAGGTGCTGCAGAAGGCCAAGGACGTGTACACCAACAACCTCGCGGTGATGGAGCTGCTCTTCGCGGCCTGCTTCTGGTACCTGCTGCTGACCACCGTCTTCAGCATCGGCCAGTACTACCTGGAACGCCGCTTCTCGCGCGGGGCCAGCCGGGCGCTGCCGCCCACCCCGCTCCAGCGGATCAGGGCCAACCTGTTCCCGACCCGGCGTTCGGGAGTCGAGATCCGATGACGACCAACTTCGACAAGCCCGCGCCCGGGGCGGCCGGCTCCGGGCAACCCATGGTCAAGGCCGAGGACGTCTGCAAGTCGTTCGGCCCGCTGGAGGTGCTCAAGGGCATCGACCTGGAGGTAGGCGCCGGCGAGGTCATGTGCATCGTCGGCCCCTCCGGCTCCGGCAAGTCCACCTTCCTGCGCTGCATCAACCACCTGGAGAAGGTCAACGCCGGGCGGTTGTGGGTGGACGGCGAACTCGTCGGCTACCGGGAGAAGGACGGCAAGCTCTACGAGCTGCGCGACAGCGAGGTCGCGCTCAAGCGGCGCGACATCGGCATGGTGTTCCAGCGCTTCAACCTCTTCCCGCACATGACCGCCGCGGGCAACATCATGGAGGCGCCCACCCAGGTCAAGGGCATCAGCAAGCCCGCCGCCCGGGAGCGCGCGCACCAACTCCTGGAGCGGGTCGGCCTGGGCGACAAGGCGGACGCCTACCCCGCCCAGCTCTCCGGCGGCCAACAGCAGCGGGTGGCCATCGCCCGCGCGCTGGCCATGGACCCCAAGCTGATGTTGTTCGACGAGCCGACCTCCGCGCTCGACCCCGAACTCGTCGGCGAGGTCCTCGACGTCATGCGCGGCCTCGCCGAGGAGGGCATGACGATGATCGTGGTCACCCACGAGATGGGCTTCGCGCGCGAGGTCGGCGACTCGCTGGTGTTCATGGACGACGGACTCGTGGTCGAGGCGGGGGTGCCCCGCGAGGTGCTGAGCAACCCGCAGCACGACCGCACGAAGGCGTTCCTGTCCAAGGTGCTGTGACCGGCCGGACACGATGTGCTCCGTCCGGGGCGGTGATCCGCCCCGGACGGAGCAATTCCGTTCGCGCTCCGCGTCGATTGGGGTAGGGGCAACGGTGTAGCCCGGATCGGGAGTCCGGGGTTCCACACCGCGGAGGAATCCGTCATGCCGCACACCGCCAACCGCCTGGCCGCGCTGACCCAGCAGGTACTCGGCCGCCCGTCGCCGATTCGGATCCGGGCCTGGGACGGCAGCGAGGCGGGGCCGCCGGACGGCCCGACCCTGGTCGTCCGCAACCGACGCGCGCTGCGCCGGCTGATGTGGAAGCCGGGCGAGCTGGGCTTCGCGCGCGGCTGGGTGTCCGGCGACCTGGACGTGGACGGCGACCTCTACGACGCGCTGGACCGACTGGCCGGCATCGCCCTGCACCGCGACGAGCCGCCGCCCGTGAGCGCCCCGGCGGCCAAGGCGGTCGCCATCCGCACCCCCCACCCCGAGCGCCCGCTGCCGTCCGTGCGGGCCGCGCTCGGCGCGCTGCGCCCGATGGGCGAGGCGCTCACCCTGACCGGCCTGCCGGTACCGCCGCCCGCGCCCGCCGAGGAGGTCCGCCGCCGCCGGGGCATGCTGCACAGCCTGCGCCGCGACCAGGAGGCGATCCGGCACCACTACGACGTCGGCAATGAGTTCTACGCGCTGATCCTGGGCCCCTCGATGGTCTACTCGTGCGCCTACTGGGACCGCCCCGACGCGACCCTGGAGGACGCCCAGCGGGCCAAGCTCGACCTGGTCTGCCGCAAGCTGGCGCTGGGCCCGGGGATGCGGCTGCTGGACGTGGGCTGCGGGTGGGGGTCGATGGCGCTGCACGCCGCCGAGCACTACGGCGCGCAGGTGGTCGGCATCACCATCTCGCGCGAACAGGCCGACCTGGCCCGCAAACGGGTCTCCGAGGCGGGGCTGACCGGCCGGGTCGAGATCAGGATCCAGGACTACCGCGAACACGCCGACGGCCCCTACGACGCGATCTCCTCGATCGGCATGGCCGAACACGTGGGCCGGATCCGCTTCCGTGAGTACGCCGACTCGTTGTACGAACTCCTGCGTCCCGGCGGCCGGTTGCTCAACCACCAGATCGCCCGCCGCCCTGCGCGGGACGAATCCGCCTACCACGTCGACGAGTTCATCGACCGCTACGTCTTCCCGGACGGCGAGCTGACGCCGGTGGGCAGCACGGTGTCGGTGCTGGAGGAGGCGGGCTTCGAGGTGCGGGACGTGCACGCGCTGCGCGAGCACTACGCGACCACGCTGCGCGCGTGGGTGGCCAACCTGGAGGCCGCCCGGGACCGCGCCACCCGGCTGACCTCACCGGGCAGGGTCCGGGTCTGGCGCCTGTACATGGCCGCCTCGGCCCTGGCCTTCGAACAGAACCGCATCGGCGTCAACCAGATCCTGGCGGTCAAGACCCCCGCCTCGGGCCGCTCGGGCATGCCGCCGACCCGGACGATGTGACCGGCGGGCGCACGTGCCCCGAAGCGCGGCGCCGCCCGCGCCCGAAGTCCGCCCTACTCGCCCTCCGCCGGCGGCAGTGACCGGCACAGCGCCTCCACCGCCGCCGGGTACGCGTGGTCCGGGGGCGTCGCGTAGCCGACCACCAGGCCGTCCGGAGCCGAGCCCGTCGCGTCCGGGTGGCGGAAGGCGGCCAGGCCGTCGAGGGCCAGGCCCTGCCAGGTGGCGGCCTTGACCGCGGCGGACTCGGTGCCGGGCGGCAGGCGCAGCACGGCGTGCAGGCCGGCGGCGATGCCGGTCGCGGTGACGTGCGGGGCGTGTTCGGCCAACGCGGCGAGCAGATGGTCCCGGCGGGCGCGATAGCGCCGGCGCATCCGGCGGATGTGCCGGTCGTAGTGGCCGCCCTCGATGAAGTCGGCGAGGGTGAGCTGATCGGTGACACCGGCCCACGCCTCGCGCAGGCCCTTCACCGCCAGGACGTCGTCGACCAGGTGCTCGGGCAACACCATCCAGCCGAGCCGGATCGCGGGGGACAGGCTCTTGCTGACCGAGCCCACGTACACCACGCGGTCCGGATCCATGCCCTGGACCGCGCCCACCGGACGCCGGTCGTAGCGGAACTCGCCGTCGTAGTCGTCCTCCAGCACGATCCCGCCCCGGGCCCGTGCCCAGTCCAGCACGGCGACCCGTCGCTCGGGCGACAACGGGCCGCCGGTGGGGAATTGGTGAGCCGGCGTCAGCACGGCCACGCGCGCGTTCGCCCGCGCGGCCAAAGCGTCGGTGTCGGCGCCCTGTTCGTCGATGTCCAGGGGCAGCGTGCGGATCGACGCCGCGTCCAGGATCGAGCGGTGGAAGGCGAGCCCGTACGACTCCACGGCGGCCGGCCCGCGCAGCACACCGGCGAACAGCAGCCGCAACGCGTGCGCGAAGCCGGAGCAGATCACGATGCGATCCGGATGGGTGCGCACCCCGCGCACCCGCGCGAGGTAATCGGTCAGCGCGGCCCGCAACTCCGGACGCCCCTGCGGATCGCCGGGTCCGAACGCCTCGTTCGGCGCGGCGTTCAGCGCCCGGCGGGCGGACGCGACCCACGCGGTACGTGGGAAGGACGCCGCGTCCGGCTGCCCCTGGCGCAGATTGTGGGTCGAGCCGGCGGACCGCGCGGGCAGTTCGGTGCGGGCGCGGCGGCGCGGCGCGGCGAGCGGTTCGACCCGCCGGGCGACCCGGGTCCCGGAGCCCTGACGCGCCGTCAGCCAGCCTTCCGCAACCAGCTCGGCGTACGCGTCGGCGACCGTGTTCCGGGCGATGCCCAGATCGGCGGCGAGTGACCGGTACGGCGGCAGCGGCGTGTCCGGTGCCAGCCGACCGGTGCGGATCGCCGTCCGGATCGCCCCGATCAGCACCGCCCGCCGGCTGCCCGTACCGGACAACTCCAGATGCAGGTCACGGCCGCTCCACTCGGCGGAATTGACCTCGTCTTCCGACATGGAACTGCACCCTATACCAGGTCTCTTTCGCGCCTACCTTCGTCACATGAGCTTCGTCGACATGAGCAGCGAGCACCGCACCGAACGGCCCACCGAGGCCGCCCCCGAACCCCGTTCCCACCCCGATCCCGAGGCCCACCGCGTCGACTTCGCCCGCGCCGTACCCAAGGTGTTCAAGGCCCTGATCGGTTTCGACGCCGCCGCTCGGGAGGGACTGGACCCCGCGCTGGTCGAACTGGTCCAGATCCGCGTCTCGCAGCTCAACGGCTGCGCGTACTGCCTGCACATGCACTGGACCGACGCGCACAACGCGGGCGCGAACGACGAACGCCTGGCCCTGGTCGCGCTCTGGCGCGAGGCCGCGCACTTCTTCACCGAGCGGGAACGGGCCGCCCTCGCGCTGACCGAGGCGCTGACCCTGGTCGCCGCCGACGGCGTCCCGGGCCACGTCTACGCCCGGGCCGCGGACCGATTCGACGAAGGCGAACTGGCCCACCTGATGGCCCTGATCCTCGCCGTCAACACCTGGAACCGGATCGCGATCGGCACCGGCAAGCTCGCCGGCACCGACCAGCGCGCGAAGCGGTGACGACCGCCCCGGCTACGGCTTGCGGGCCACCGCGCCCAGGACCAGGCGCTGGGTGACCGAGAGGGTCGCCTCGTCCACCGGCTCCTCGGGCCGCCACAGGTCGATGTAGACCAGGCCGGGGTCGGCCGTCTCCAGACCCTCCAGGTAGGCCGCGATCTCCTCGCGCTCGCGGAAGCGCCCGCTCTTGTGCGAGCCCTGCATGACCCGTTCCAACTGCTCCGACTCCGGGCCGCTGCGCAGGAAGTGGGTCAGGAACAGCCAACTCCCGGACGGCAAGGCGTCGAGGTAGGTGCGCACCAGCCCGGCCGGATCCTCGTCGTCGTTGATGTGGTGGATCACGCCCAGCAGCATCAACGCGATCGGCCGATCGAAGTCGATCAGGCGCAGCAGGTCCGGGTTCTTCAGGATCGACTCGGGCTCGCGCAGGTCGGCGGTGATCACCGTGGTGCGGTCGTTCTCGGCGAGCAGCGCGCGACCGTGCGCGAGCACGATCGGGTCGTTGTCGACGTAGACCACGGTGGTCTCGGCCGCGATCGCCTGGGCGACCTGATGGGTGTTCTGCGCGGTGGGCAGACCCGATCCGATGTCGACGAACTGGCGGATGCCCTGTTCGACCAGGAAGCGCACGCCCCGGTGCAGGATCCGTCGATGGGCGCCGGCGTCGTGTTCGAGATCGGGCGCCACCGCGATCAACTTGCGGGCCACCTCGCGGTCGGCGGCGTAGTTGTCCTTCCCGCCGATCAGGAAGTCGTAGATGCGCGCGACGCTCGGCACGTTGACATCGATGCCCGGCGGCGGTCGCTCACCGGCGGGCTCCGTCGACCACACTCGGTCTCCAGCGTTCTCGGTCATGATCTCGACACCTCGCGGCCGCCGGTTGGGGGTGGTGCGGCACACCGCCGATGGTAAACCGCAGGTAACGCGGCTGGTCATCAATCCCCGTGCTGCAAACGGCAGTTGGTGCCCACACGGGCGGACAAGTCGGCAGATGTACCGCCCTGTCGGGTCGCCCGCGCAGGCCCGATCGCAGGCTGTGGCGCGGCGGGCCCGGTGCCCGGCGGCCGGCCGGCGTTGCCTCGCCCCCGCTCCACCCCGTGCCTCCCGCCGCCGTTTAATCCGGCGACACCGCCGACCCGGCCACCTACGCTGACGATCTCCTCGGGTGGCCGTCTACCACCCGCCGTACCCGGCGCGACCAACGCGCCCGCAACCAAGGGAGTTGCCGCCATGCCGCGCGCCCTCGTCCGCGACCTGTCCGAACATCTCGACGAGAGGGTCACCGTCCACGGGTGGGTCGACACATTGCGCCGGCAGCGCCGCATGCAGTTCGTCGTGGTGCGCGACCACACCGGTCGGGTCCAGGTCACCCACCGCCGCGTCGGCGCCGACGACCCGATCGAGGCCGCCTTCGAGCAGGTCACCCCCGAGTCGGCGGTCCGGATCACCGGCCGGGTCGTGGCCAACGACGTGGTCCGACTCGGCGCTTTGGAACTGCTTCCCGAGCGGGTCGAGATCCTCTCGCGGGCCGAACCCGGGCTGCCGATCGACGCCCACACCGGCCCGGACCGCCGACTCGACTGGCGATTCCTCGACCTCCGGCGCCCCGACCGACGGCTGGTGCTCGACGTGCAGAGCACCGTCGAACAGGCGATGCGTCGGGTCACCGCGGCGGAGGGCTTCACCGAGCTGCACACACCCAAGCTGATGGGCACCGCGTCCGAATCCGGCGCCGAGGTGTTCACCGTCGACTACTTCGGCCGCCCGGCCTACCTGGCCCAGTCGCCACAGTTCTACAAGCAGATGGCGATCGCGGCCGGCATCGACAAGGTCTTCGAGATCGGCCCGGTCTTCCGCGCCGAGCCGTCCTACACGTCCCGGCACGCCACCGAGTTCACCGGCGTCGACGCCGAACTGGCCTGGATCGACGGGGTCGAGGACGTGATGGCCTTCGAGGAGCGGTTGTTGCGGGCGGTACTGGACGACGTCCGGTCCGTGCACGGGGCGTCGATCGAAGCACTCCTCGGCGTCGAGGTGACCGTCCCCGAGTTGCCGTTCCCGCGGATCACGATGGCCGACGCGCTGCGCCGATTGCGGGCCGAGGGGTGGGACCCGACCGGTACCCGGGTCGACCTGGACCCGGAGGGCGAACGCGCGCTGTCCGCGTCGATCGCGGCGGAGACCGGGCACGAGTTCGTCTTCGTGACCCGCTTCCCGGCCGGGATCCGGCCGTTCTACCACCTGCGTCCGGACGACGACCCCACGCTCACCGAGAGCTTCGACCTGCTGTGGAAGGGCGTCGAGATCACCACGGGCGCGCAGCGCGAGCACCGTCACGAAAGACTGCTCGCCCAACTGCGCGAGAAGGGCCTGGACGCGGCACCGCTCGCGTCCTACCTGGACTGCTTCCGCTACGGCATCCCGCCGCACGGCGGTCTGGGCCTGGGGCTGGGCCGACTGCTGATGCTGCTCCTGGACCTGCCGTCGATCCGGGACGCGACGTTCCTCTTCCGCGGTCCGCATCGGCTGACGCCCTGACGCCCTGACGGCGACGCCGGGGCGTGGCACGGAAGGTGTGGCGCCGGGTACGGACGGAGGCCGCCGGTGTGGCGGTCCGTCCGTACCCGGGGTCCTGCTGCCTAATCCAGGTAGTCGCGCAGCACCTGGGAGCGGGACGGGTGGCGCAGCTTCGACATGGTCTTCGACTCGATCTGGCGGATCCGCTCACGGGTGACCCCGTAGACCTTGCCGATCTCGTCGAGCGTCTTGGGCTGACCGTCGGTGAGCCCGAAGCGCATCGAGATCACGCCGGCCTCGCGCTCGGCGAGGGTGTCCAGGACCGAGTGGAGCTGTTCCTGGAGCAGCGTGAAGCTGACCGCGTCGGCCGGCCGGATCGCCTCGGTGTCCTCGATGAGGTCACCGAACTCGCTGTCGCCCTCCTCGCCGAGGGGGGTGTGCAGGGAGATCGGCTCGCGGCCGTACTTCTGCACCTCGACGACCTTCTCCGGGGTCATGTCGAGTTCCTTGGCCAGCTCCTCCGGGGTGGGCTCGCGGCCCAGGTCCTGGAGCATCTGGCGCTGCACGCGGGCCAGCTTGTTGATCACCTCGACCATGTGGACCGGGATGCGGATGGTCCGCGCCTGGTCGGCCATGGCCCGGGTGATCGCCTGGCGAATCCACCAGGTGGCGTACGTGGAGAACTTGAAGCCCTTCGTGTAGTCGAACTTCTCGACCGCACGAATGAGACCGACGTTGCCCTCCTGAATGAGGTCCAGGAAGAGCATGCCGCGACCCGTGTAGCGCTTCGCCAGCGAGACCACCAGGCGGAGGTTGGCCTCCAGAAGGTGGTTCTTGGCACGCTTGCCGTCCTCGGCGACGAGTTCGAGTTCGTGCCGGAACTGCGGGGTCAGGCCGGGCTCGGAGTCCAGCTTCTCCAACGCGAACAGGCCGGCCTCGATGCGCTTGGCGATCGACACCTCCTGCTCGGCGTTGAGCAGCGAGACCTTGCCGATCAGCCGCAGGTAGTCCTTGACCGGGTCCGCGGTGGCACCCGGCGTGGTGACCTGCTGCTGCGGTGCGTCGTCCTCGTCCGTGGTGAGGACGAAGCCGCTCGGACCGACCTCGGGAGCCGCCGCCTCGGCGGGCTCGTCGAACAGGTCCTCTTCGACCAGTGCCTCGTCGCCGTCCTTGGGGGCGGGCGACTCGACGGCGGTCGTCTCGGTGGTGGTGGTCTTCTTGGCCGCGGCCTTCTTCTTGGCTGCGGCCTTCTTCGGCTTCGGAGCAGATTCCACGACGGACTCTCCCGATTCCGTTGCCGCGGGCGTGACTTGCGCGGGCAAGGTCTCTGTGTTCTTGACACGGGTTGAGCGCGTGGATAGCGTCTTCTTGACAGATCGCCGAGTTGTGGCTACGTCTCTCCGTTGGGTCTCTTTGACCGGGTTGACGGTCAAGGTCACACCGGCCTCATCGAGGACCTCGTTGAGGCTACGGAGGATGCTCTTCCACTGCGTCGCAGGGATGGCATCGGTTTCGAAGGCTCGGCGTATGTCCTCGCCGGTAATCGATCCTTCGGCACGGCCACGCTCGATGAGCGCCACCAGAGATTCCGATTCGGCGATTCTGTTGGGAAGCGTGCTGGACGAGCTCGGGGTCACAAATAACCTCTCGGTTCACGCGGGCATGCTGCGGCGCCGCAACTACACCGAATCGATGACGCATCCGCGGGACCGGATCCGTCGGCGCTGCCGGCGCCACTCAAGGCATCGCTCCGATCGGTACAAGTGTTACGCCTCCGCGAGCGTGACCTGGGTCACGTCGGTCCGCAGGGGCTTCGAGCTGTGGGTTCCCCAGTGTGCGGGACGGCCCGCTGATCTGCGTGGTCGCGCCGGTGAGCCCGGGGTTCCGGGCCCGACGACACTGCCGTGGCCGGGGATCGACGATATCCGAGTGCCGATGCTGCGGGGTCGAATTTTCTCGTGGTGGTGCGGATCGGGTCGGGCATCGGCGTCGGTCGTGCGGTCCTGAACCTGTCTTGAGAATGCCCGCCTGCCGGCGCGTTACGCACGGGGCGGACCTCCTCGGTGCGGTGCGGGTGCCCGGGCCGGCTCCTCGGGGCGCCGCGGCCGGGCCGCCGGCGGGACCCGCGGAAAGCGGCGGGCGGGATTTCCTCGGTCGGGTCGGCGGTAATGCGTGCGGGCGGCGGACGCGGCGCGGAAATAGCGGTGCGCGGTGTGTGATTTCTTCGGCTATCCGAGTGACGGCGGGCGCGGTTGTGCGATGACGATCGGCGGGATAGGGCGGACGTGTCGACGCGGTAAAGGATCTCCGCCGCGATCTTCGTCGCACACTATTCGGCTAATCGATACGACAATCGAAGTGCGGCCGCGCGAGATCGATTCGGCGCGGTGATCGGGAGTCCGACGCGCGGAATAGTGGGCCGTGCGGAAGATGACGCGCGTGGATGACGCGCGAGTGATCGGTGGATCGATATACGGGTGCGCAAACGGGTGGTGAATTCGATCATCGGGCGGGTTAGCTGCGGGCCGGCGGGCCTGCCGTCCCGCAGCCGGCCGGGGCCGGGCCGGGCGCGCGCGTGCCGATGGGCGGCCGACGGCTCTGTTCGAGTCGTCGGCCGCCCATCGCGGCATCGGGTCCGGCGCGGTGTCGGGTCGGTGCGGGCCGGGCGGTCCGGCCGTGGGGTCAGGCAGACCAGACGCCGGTCGGGGCCGCCGCGCGGACGAAGTCGGTGAAGTCGCGGGCGGGGCGGCCCAGCGCGCGCTGCACGCCGTCGGAGATCTTGGCCTCCAGGCCGCGATGGATGCTGTTCAGGGCCGACGCCCACATGGTCGCGTCGAGTTCGGGCAGGCCCCGGGCGATCAGCTCGGCGGTGTACCCGGCCGGGTCGACCGGGACGTAGCGGGCCTGCCGGCCGGTCGCGGCGGCGATCTCGGCGAGGGCCTCGTCGAAGGTCACCGCCCGGGGCCCGGACAACTCGTACGTCTCGCCGGCGTGGCCGGGGTCGAGCAGGGCGGCCACCGCGACGGCGGCGATGTCCTCGGTGTCGACGAAGGACACCGACGCGGCGCCGGTCGGCAGCGTCAACTCGCCGGCGCGCACCTCGTCGCGGAAGAAGCCCTCGCTGAAGTTCTGCGCGAACCAGCCCGGACGCAGGATCGTCCATGCGATGCCCGAGGCGCGCAGGGCCGCCTCCAGGTCGAGGCGAGCCTGGTTGCCGGGGTCGTCGGCGGCGAAGTAGCCGGGGACGTCGGTGCCGCGCGCGGAGAGCAGCACGATGCGCTCGACCCCGGCGTCGGCCGCTCGGCGGACGAAGGCCGGACCGGTCGGGACACCGTCCAGGGGCACCAGGTAGACGGCGGAGACGCCGGCCAGCGCGGGGCCCCAGGTGCGGTCGTCGGTCCAGTCGAAGCGCTGTTCGGCGGAGCGGGAGGCGACGCGCACGGCGGCGCCGCGGGCGCGGAGCGCGGTGACCACCCGGCTGCCGGTCTTGCCGGTGCCGCCGAGAACGAGGATGGGGAACTGCGTGGTTTCCGTCATGCGTCCAGCTTGATCCGGGCCGGGCCCGGCCGACATGGGCGAGAAACCGGGGGACATGTGCGTACGTCCGGGGCGACCGGGTGGGGTCGGGGCACGCCTGTTCCCGTTCGTCCAAGACCGGCGCGCCCGGCGCGAGCAGACTCGGAAGCGCGAGCATCGCACGATCGAAGGAGTCGACCATGTCGCAGACCGTCACGCCGATGATCTCCTACCAGGACGCCGCCGCCGCGCTGGACTGGCTGAGTCGGGCGTTCGGCTTCCGGGAGGTGACTCGGATCATGATGCCGGACGGTTCGGTGGGCCACGGTGAGTTGGCCACCCCGGAGGGCGGGCTGATCATGCTCGCCGAGCCGACGCCCGACTACCGCTCGCCCCGGCGGCACGCCGAGACCTGCGCGGACGCGGACAAGTGGTTGTCCGTGCCCTACGTGGTGGACGGCGTGCACGTCTACGTCGCCGACCTGGACGCGCACTTCGCCGTGGCCCGCGACGCGGGCGCGACCGTGTTGGCGCCGCCGCGCGACACCGGGCACGGGCGCGCCTACACCGTCGCCGACCCCGAGGGACATCGCTGGATGTTCGAGCAACTGCCCCGATAGCGGCGTTACGCCGCGTGGGTCGTGCGGTAGGCGGTGGGGCTCAGGCCGCGGACGCGCTTGAAGGCGGTGCTGAAGGCGAACGGGTCGGCGTAGCCGACCCGGCGGGCCACGGCGGCGACCGTGGCGTCCGGTTCGGTGAGCAATTCGGCGGCCAGGGCCATCCGCCACTCGGTCAGGTAGGTGAGCGGCGGCGTGCCGACCCGGGCGGTGAAGCGCTCGGCGAGGGAGGTGCGGGAGACGCCCGCCTCGGCGGCCAGGGCGGCGATCGTCCACGGCCGGGCCGGGGCGTCGTGGACCGCGCGCAGAGCGGTGCCGACGACGGGGTCGGCCAGGGCCAGGTACCACGCGGGCGGATGCGCCTCGGGGCGGTCGAACCAGGCGCGGAGCGTACAGACCAGCATCCAGTCGAGCAGCCGGTCCAGGACGAAGCTCTGGCCCGGCCGGTCGGCGGCGACCTCGGCGGAGACGAAGCCCAACACCGCCTCGCAACCCTGGTCGTCGGGGACGACCAAGGTTTGGGGGAGCGCGGCGGGCAGGCGACGGCCGATGTCGGCGTGCGCGCGGTAGGAGCCGCAGAGCAACTCGGCGAAGGCCCCGTCGTCCGGGTCCGAGTCCGTCCCCGTCTCGTGCCCCGGGCGCGCGTCGGCGACGAACGTGAACGGCGCGGGACCCCGGACCAGGGCGGCGTCACCCGGGCGCAGCGGGAGGGAGGGGCCGTCCTCGGGGACGAGTCGGCCGCTGCCGCGCACCACCGTGCACAGGGTCAACGGCGCGCCGGAGGTGATCCGTACGGAAGTCCCCGGGGGCAGCGTCCGTCGGTCGAAGAGCGCGTCGTCGGCCCTGATCCCGCGCAGCAGGTCACCCAAACCGTCCATGTGGCGAGCCTAGGTCCTGGCTCCGGAGCGCTCCCAGGGCGTGTCCTCAAGACACGTCTCTCTAGGGCAGGTAGCCGGGGCGGCGGTCCGGTTCGATCGGGCCGGTCAGTCGGGCTCGGGCGCGGGTCAGGCCGGTGAGCAGGGCGTCGCGGACCTCGGTCGGTGCGATCACGTCGTCGTAGGACAGCGCGTTCGCCGAGCGCCACGGGCCGCTCGCCTCGTTCGCGGTGAGCCGGCGGGTGGTGTCCGCGTCCTGCTTCGCGGCGGCGGCGCCCGCGGCGGCCGGGATGCCGCCGAGGGTGACGCCGGGCAGCGCGTACGACACGGTCTGCGCGTCGAACGGGTTCATGGCCATCACCGAACTGCCGAAGCCGAACGCCTTGCGCACCGTCAGGTGCAGCTTCGGAACGCGCAGGCGGTGCTGGGCGGCGAACAGTCGGGCCGCGGCGCGCAACACACCCGAACGCTCGGCGGCGGTGCCGGCCAGGACGCCGGGGTTGTCCGCGAGGAAGACCACCGGCAGGTGGAACGCGCCCGCGATGGACAGGAAGCGGGCGGCCTTGTCGGCGGCGTCCGCGTCGATGGTGCCCGCCCGGACCGCGGGTTGGTTCGCCAGGACCGCGACCGCGTGGCCGCCGAGACGGGCGAGCGCGGTGACGATCGAGGCGCCGTAGGCCGGCTGCAGTTCCAGGAGTGTGCCCGCGTCGAAGACCTCGGCCAGCACGGCCTTGACGTCGTACGGCCGGCGCGGGTCCGGCGGGATCAGGTCCAGGAGCGCCTCGGTGGCTCGCGGGGCGGTGTCGGTGTTGCCCGAGTCCGCTCCCGCGTACGGCGGATGTTGCCAGGCGTGTGACGGGAAGTAGGAGAGGTAGCGGCGGGCCAGGCGCAGCGCCGCCGTGTCGTCGCGAACGGCGTTGTGCGCGACGCCGCTGACAGCGCAATGCACCCCGCTGCCGCCGAGGGTGTGCTTGTCCACCCGCTCGCCGGTGGCGGCCTCGACCAGGGGTGGGCCGGCGGTGAAGAGCGCTCCGGTGCCTTCCACCATGATCACGAAATCGGACAGCGGCGCGGTGAGCGCGCCGTGCCCGGCGGACGGGCCGTGCACGATCGCGACGGTGGGGACCAGTCCGGCGAGGTCGGCCAGGGCCTGGAGGTCGTTGGGCGTGGCCGTGTGGCCGGCGAGCGCGTTGCCCGCCCGGTGGCCGGCGCCCTCGAGCAGGGTCACCAGCGGCGCGCGTTCCTGACCGGCCAGCCGGACGAGCCGGGCCCGCTTGGCGGCGGCGCCGGGGCCGATCGAGCCGCCCTGCACGGTGAAGTCCTCGGCGCCCACGAACACCGGGCGGCCGTTTAGCAGCCCCGAACCGGCCACGAACGCGTCGGCGGGGATGTCCGCGCCGCCGGTGAGCGTGCCCAGTTCCGCGAACGAGTCGTCGTCGAGGAGGGCCGCGACTCGGGCCCGGGCGGACATCCGGCCGGGGGCGGCGACCGTGTGGCGCGCGACCTTCGCCGGGCCGCCCATGGCTCGTGACCGGGTTCGGCGCTCCTCCAGATCGGCGAGCAGCGTTTGCCAGGCGGTCCGGTTGTCGGGGGCGGGACGTCCTTCGGTGTGCACGGATCTCCCGTCGGGTGGGGCGGGGCGGGTGTGTGGGGCGTGGGCTGCGGGCTGCGGGCTGCGGGCTGCGGGCTGTGGGCTCGTGGCGCCGGCCGGGTGGGCCGGGCCGCCTGAGCCGGGCCAATGTAGCGGCGGTCGCGTGCGGGCGACAGGGCCGAAGTCGCCGGGTGCGCGGCACGAGCGTGGTGGATATTTCAGATCGAATCCGGGTGAATCGGACCTCATCATGCTGAGCGGCATTGCTCATTCGTGCGTGAAACTGCTATCAAATGAATAGTTTCAAGCATGCGAGTGCAGCAGTGCGCAGTCCGCGCGGTGCTGCGCGCCAGGACCCGGGAGCGTCATGACGACCGTGAACCACACCACTGCCGAGATCGCCACTCAGCCCGATCTGTGGGCGCGTGCCGCCGCGCTGGCCGCGGACTGCGCCGGACTACCGAGCCCCGGTGAGCGGGTCGCGATCGTCGGATGCGGAACCTCGTGGTTCATCGGCCAGGCGTACGCGGTGCTGCGCGAGCGGGCCGGGCTCGGCGTCACCGACGCGTTCGCGGCCTCGGAGTTCCCGGGCGTACGGGACTACGACCGGGTCATCGCGTTGACCCGCTCCGGCACCACCACCGAGGTACTGCGGCTGCTGGCGGAGATCCGGGGCACGGTCGCCACCACCGCGATCACCGGCACGCCCGGGACGCCGATCGTGACCGCGGCGGACGAACTCGTGATGCTCGACTTCGCCGACGAGCGTTCGGTCGTGCAGACCCGGTTCGCCACCACCGCCCTCGCGCTGCTGCGGGCGCACGTCGGCGCGGACCTGGACGGGGCCGTACGGGACGCGAAGGAGGCCGTCGCGTGGCTGCCCGAGCCGGAGTTCGTGGGCGCGGAGCAGTTCACCTTCCTGGGCTCGGGCTGGTCGGTCGGGCTCGCGGCGGAGGCCGCGCTGAAGATGCGCGAGGCCGCCGGGGCGTGGACGGAGAGCTACCCGGTGATGGAGTACCGGCACGGGCCGATCAGCATCGCCGCGCCGAACCGGGTCACCTGGGTGTTCGGGCCGGTACCCGAGGGCCTGGCCGAGCAGGTCGCGGCCACCGGTGGCACGTTCGTGGCCGGAGCGCTCGACCCGATGGCGGAGCTGGTCCGGGTGCAGAAGCTCGCGGTCGCGATCGCGGAGAGCCGCGGCCTGAACCCGGACGAGCCGCGGCACCTCACCCGGTCCGTGGTGCTGGACGCGTCGTGAGGGACACGGTCGGCGCGGGTGTCGACGGCGGGCCTCGGGACGGGTCCGTCGGGTCCGTCGGGTCCGTCGGGCGGAGGGCGTTGTGATCGTCACGGTGACGCCGAATCCGGCCTGGGATGTCACCTACCACCTGGAACGCATGATCCGACACGGCGCGAACCGGCCGGCGTCGGTCGAGGGACGGGCCGGCGGCAAGGGCGTCAACGTCGCACGCGTGCTGCGCTCGCTCGGCGTCGCCGTCACCGCGGTGGCCCCGTTGGGCGGTGCCACGGGTGAGCGAATACGGGCCGACCTCGCGGCGGCGGACATCGCGTTGACGGCGGTGCCGGTGGAGGGCGAGACGCGCTGCACCACGACGATCGTGGAGACCGACTCGGGCGGCGCGACGTCGCTCAACGAACTCGGGCCCGCGCGGACCGCGCGGGAATGGGCTCTGGTGGTCGCGGCCACGGCCGAACTGCTGCCGGACGCCTCGGTGTTGGTGTTGTCCGGGAGTCTGCCGCCGGGCGTTTCGGCGAGCGGCTACGCGGAGTTGGTGACGCTCGCTCGGGCCGCGGGGGTGCCGGTGCTGCTGGACGCCTCGGGGCCGGCGTTGTCGGCCGGTGTCGCGGCCGGGCCGGACGTGGTCAAGCCGAACGCGGACGAGTTGCTCGCGGTGACGGGTGAGGCGGATCCGCTGCGGGCGGTCGCGCGGCTGGCGGGGACGGCGCGGGCCGGGACGGCGGTGGTCGCCTCGTTCGGTCCGGAGGGCATGCTCGCCGGGACCGACGAGGGCTGGTGGCGGGCGACGCCACCCACCTCGGTACGCGGCAACGCCACCGGCGCGGGTGACGCGGCCGTGGCGGCGCTGGCACGCGGGTTGGCCGAGGGCGGACCGTGGCCGGACCGGTTGCGGGACGCGGTGGCGCTGTCGGCGGCGGCGGTGGCGGCGCCGATGGCGGGCGATGTGGACGGCGAGTTGTACCGGACCTGGCTGCCGAGGGTGCGGGTCGATGTGGTGGAGCCGCCGCGATGAGGCCGCGCCGCGGGGTGGCCGGGACGCGGGCCGGTGGGTGTGCGGTCGGCTTGCGCGCGGTGGGGTGGGGTGGCGCGGGTGTGAGTGCGCGTCTTTTGGGTGCCGGTGCCGGTGCCGGTGTGGGTGTGGGTGTGGGTGTGGGTTTGGGTTTGGGTGTTCGGGTGCCGGGGTGCTCGGGGCCGGTTGTTGTCGGGATCGTTCACGAGGAGAGATGACATGCCGTTGACCTCGACGGGGATATTGACCGACGCGGCGCGTGCGGACGGGGTCGGGGTGGCCGCGTTCAACGTGATCACGCTGGAACACGCCGAGGCGGTGCTGATCGCGGCGGAGGAGGCGGGACTGCCGGTCGTGGTGGCGATCAGCGAGAACGCCGTCAAGTTTCGGCGTGGGCGGCTGGGTCCGTTCGCGGCGGCGTGCCGGGCGCTCGCGGAGGAGGCGGCCGTACCGGTCGCGTTGCACCTGGACCACGTCGAGTCGGTGGATCTGCTGACGGCCACCGAGGGGACCGGGATCAGCTCGGTCATGTTCGACGCGTCGCGGCTCGCCTACGCGGAGAACGTGGCGGCCACTTCGGACGCGGTGGCCTGGGCGCACGATCGCGGGATCAGCCTGGAGGCCGAGCTCGGCGAGGTCGGCGGAAAGCCGGGCCATCCCGCACTCGACGCGCACGCGCCGGGGGCTCGCACGGATCCGGACGAGGCCGCCGCGTACGTGCGGGCGACCGGGGTCGACGCGTTGGCCGTGGCGGTCGGCAGCAGTCACGCGATGCTGGACCGTACCGCCACGCTCGACCACGACCTGATCGCGCGGTTGCGCGCGGCGGTGGACGTGCCGCTGGTGTTGCACGGGTCCTCGGGGGTGCCGGACGCGGAGCTGCGGCGGGCGGTGGGTGCGGGGATGACGAAGATCAACGTGGGCACGGCGCTGAACATCGCCTACACCGGCACGCTGCGGTCGCGGCTGGTCGCCGAGCCGGGGAAGGCCGATCCGCGGCCGGCGCTGGTCGCTGCGCGGTCGGCGATGGTGGATGCGGTCGGTGGGCTCTTGCGGGTGATCACCGGCGCGGTCTAGCGCCTTTGTCCTCAAACGCCGGACGGGCTGGTGGGGTTCGCGTGGACGGTTGCCGTCCGCGGTGGGGGGCCTTGGGTTGTCCTCAAGCGCCGGACGGGCTGATTGGTTTGCCCGCGTTTTGGTCTGCGGCTGCGGAGGGTGGCTCGTTGCCGGGTCGGTGCGGTTCGCGGGGCGGCCGGGTGGGTTTCGGGTTGTCCTCAAGCGCCGGACGGGCTGGTGGGGTTCGCGTGGACGGTTGCCGTCCGGGGTGGGGGGCCTTGGGTTGTCCTCAAGCGCCGGACGGGCTGATTGGTTTGCCCGCGTTTTGGTCTGCGGCTGCGGAGGGTGGCTCGTTGTCGGGTCGGCGGTTCGGTTCGCGGGTCGGGCCGGGTGGGTTTCGGGTTGTCCTCAAGCGCCGGACGGGCTGATTGGGTTGCCCGCGTTTCGGCCTGCGGGTTGCGGAGGGTGGCTCGTTGCCGGTTTGTGGGTTGGGCGGGTGGGTTCCCGGGGGTTCTCGAGCGCCGGGCGGGATGATTTGGTTGCCCGTGCTTTTCGTGGCTTGCGGAGGTGGGGACGGGGAGCGCCGGGGGTGGGCCCGGCGCTCTGTCGGTCAGCCGAAGAGCCAGGTGGTGATGCGGGTCCACCAGGTGGTGGGGAGGGGAGAGATCGGGGGCTCGGGGGGTGTGGTGGGACGGGGTGGGCGTGGGGGGCGGGTCCATTCGGTGGGCTTTACCAGCGGGACCGGGGTGAATTCGACCGGAAGGGAAGTGAGGTAGCGGGCCCAGGTGGCCGCGTGCCAGGCGGGTGGGCGGTCCGGGTGGGCCAGGCGGATGTCGGGAAGCCGGCTGTTGAGTGTGTCGATCGCGGTGTCCGTGATCGCTCGGCCGATGTCCTGTCCCGGACACAGGTGCGCGCCGCCGCTGAACGCCAGGTGGGCGCGGTTGTTGTGGACCGGCACGGTGAGGTCGGTACGGATCTGCGGGTCGACGTTGCCGGCCATGACGCCGAGCACGAGGAGATCGCCGGCCTTGATCCGGCGCCCGCCCAACTCGGTGTCCACGAGCGCCCAGCGGCCCGGGATGACCCACAACGGCGGTTCGTCCCAGAGGACTTGTTCGACCGCGTCGGGCAGGGTCAGCCGCGCGCCGGCCAGCGACGCGGCGAATCGGTCGTCGGTCAGGACCACCCGCAGCGTGTTCGCGATCAGCGCGATGGTCAGCTCGTTCGCCGCGACCATGACCAGCCGCAGGTGGTGCAGGACCTCGTCCTCGGACAGCTTGTTCGGGTGCTCGATCAGCCAGGACGGGAAGTCGGCGGCCGGCTCGGCACGTTTGCGGTCGGCCAGGTCGCTCAGCGTGCGCAGAATGAACTCGTTGGATTCGAGCGCGCGTTCGCTCTGCATCATCAGCTCGGCGCTGGCCTCGACCAGACGTGGACCCATCGCGTCGGGCAGACCGTACAACTGCGCGATGACCAGCATCGGCAACTGTTGTGCGAACTGCGCGACCAGGTCGGCGTGGCCGTCCGCGGCGATCCGGTCGATCAGGTCGTGCGCGAGTCGCTGGACGTGCTTGCGGATGCCGCGTCGGTCGAACCGGTCCAGGCTCTCGGTGACCACGGTGCGCAGGCGTTGATGCTCGGCGCCGTCGCTGGACACGCAGTCCGGGCGGTACTCCATGATCGGCAGGATCGTGGCGTCCGGCGGGATCCGGCCCTCGCGCCAGTCGCGCCAGTTGCGCGCGTCCCGGGAGAACCGGCTCGGCGTGCGCATGACTTCCAGGTTCTCCCGGTAGCCCAGCACCAGCCAGCCGGGGAAGTCGCCGTCGACCAGGATCGGCGCGACCGCCCCGTACTCGGCGCGCAACCTCTCGTACGTGGCGCCCGGGTCCGCGATCGTCTCCGGTCCGTACAACCTCGTGATGCCCTCGGTGGCCGTCGCGCCCGCGTGCGCGGGGCAGCCGGGCGGCGGAACGGGGGGAGGAGCGGTCATTGCGTCTCCCGGTTCGTGGTGAGCGTGTAGAGGTATTGCATGAGGGCCATCAGGACGTCCCGACTGGAGCCGCGACTGCGCGCGTCGCAGTCGAGCATGGGTACCGACTCGTCCAGGTCGAGCGCGCTGCGCAGTTCGTCCATGGAGTGCACCGGCGATTCGGGGAACGTGTTGACCGCGACCACGAACGGCACGCCGCGATCCTCGAGCCGGCCCATCACGTCGAAGCACACCTCCAGGCGCCGGGTGTCGACCAGGACCACGGCGCCGAGCGCGCCGTCGAACAGGCCGTTCCACAGGAACCAGAAGCGCTCCTGTCCGGGGGTGCCGAACAGGTAGAGGACCAGGCGCTCGTTGAGGCTGATCCGGCCGAAGTCCATCGCCACGGTCGTGGTGGTCTTGGTCTCGATGCCCGCGAGGTCGTCGATGCCGACGCCCGCCTGGGTCATCGTCTCCTCGGTGGTGAGCGGCCGGATCTCGCTGACCGCGCCGACCAGCGTGGTCTTGCCGACGCCGAAGCCGCCGACGACGACGACCTTGACCGCGGCGGCGGCCGTCGCCGGCAGCATGTCCTCGGGGCGCGGCCCGGCGAGGGTCTCAGAGCCTTTGTAGTCCATGCATCACCGCCTTGAGCAGATCGATGTCGGGCAACGAGGCGGCCGGGATCGGTGCCCGCGCCTCGAGTTGATTCGTGGTCACCATGTCCGTCAGGACCAGCGTCAGCACGCTGGTCGGCAACCGCATGTGCGCGGAGATCTCGGCCATGGACAACGGTTGTTCACACATCCGCAGGATCGTCGCGAGCTCGGGGGACATCCCGCGCTCGGGTTCGTGCTTGGCCACGAACAGGGTGACGAGGTCCAACCGGTCCTGTGCCTCCAAGTTTTCCCCGACCAGGTACAGCCGCTCGGGGTGCGGGTCGCGCCGTGAGCGCCTCGGCACACTCACGGAAAGGCCCCGTCGTGGCGCGGCGGACTGGTCAGGTGTTCGCCGATCCGGATCACCAGGTCGCGCATCCGGTGGCCGAGCAGGCCGGTGTCCACCTGACCGTCGGCCAGCACCGCGAGATAGGCCCCCGCGCCGGCGGCCATCATGTAGAAGTAGCCGCCGTTGACCTCGATCACGACCAGCCGCATCCGGCCGTCGCCCTTGGGGAATTCGGACGCGATCGCGGCGGCGAGGCTCTGTAGGCCCGCGCACGCGGCGGCGAGCCGGTCCGCGGTGTCGGCCTCGGTGTTGTGCTGGGCCATCCGCAGGCCGTCGGCGGACAGCAGCACGATGTAGCGCGTGAACGGCACACTCTTCGCCAGGTCGGCGAGCATCCAGTCCATGTTCGGTCGGTACCCCGTCATCGATATCCCCCGTCGCCCCACGAATCGTCCCCGGTCTCGGATCGCCGTTCATTGGACGGCAGTTCGCCGTTGATGCCACTGAGGAACGCGTCCAGTCCGAGCCCCGGGGGCGGATCCTCGACCGGCGCGGGGGCCGGCTTCGACGCGCTCGCGCGGTGCCCGCCGCGCGTTCCCCCGGCGCGCGGCACGGTGCCCAGGTTGCGCCGGCGGCGCTGCGGGAGGCCGTTGGCGCCCAGTTCGGTGCCGACCGGAGTGTCGGTCATCATGTCGTGCAGGGACGGGAGTTCGTCCAGGTGCTGGAGGTGCTCCGGCATCGGGTACATCGGTGGCACGTTCGCGGTGATCTGGTCCTGCGGGATGACCACGACGGCGCGTACGCCGGAGTAGGCCGACGGGCGGAGCATCACCTTGAAGTTGTTGGCGTGCGCGAGTCGGCCCACCACGGTCAGGCCCAGGCGCGGGGTCTCGCCCAGGTCGCCCAGGTTGAGCGCGTCGCCGTCCAGGGAAAGGATGCGCTCGGCGCGGCGGCGGGCCTCCTCGCTCAGGCCGACGCCGGCGTCCTCGATCTCGACGGCGATGCCGGTCTGGACCTCGACGGTGCTCAGGTGCACGGTGGTCGAGGGCGGCGAGTATCGGGTGGCGTTGTCGAGCAGTTCGGCGATCGCGTGGATCAGCGGCTCGACGTGCTGGGCGATGACCGCGACCTCGACGACGGAGTGCAGCTTGACCCGGCGGTAGTCCAGGATGCGCGACATCGCGCCGCGCAGCACGCTGTACATGCCGATGTCGGTTTCCCACTGGCGACCGGGGCGGGCGCCGCCGAGCACGGCGATGCTGTCCGCCATCCGGCCGATCAGCGCGTTGCCGTGGTCCAGGTGCAGGAGGTCGCGGAAGACGACCGGGTCGTCGCCGTGCCGGTCCTCCATGTCCCGCATATCCTGGGCCTGTTGGTGGATGGTGGCCTGGACGCGGCGGGCGATGTTGACGAACGCGCGCTGGGCGGACTCGCGCATGTCCTCCTCGGCGCTGACGGTGTCGATCACCGAGCGGATCACGTTGCGGTGTGCGACCGCGAACTCGGTCGGGTCGTCCGGCTGCGGGGCGACCTTGCGCATCACCTCCGGGACCGGCTCGCCCATCTGTAGGCGGCCGATGGCCTCCGGGAGCAACTCCTCGGAGAGCCGGACCGTTTCCGCCTCCTGCGCGGCGAGGCGCCGGCGCAGGCCGACCTGTTGCTGCTGGAGTCGCAGGTGCAATTGCGCGATCGTGCGCCCGCGGCGGCCGGCCTCGGCGGCGCACACGGCGACGGCGACGGTCGCGAGTCCACCGCACAGGGCCACCGCGGGACGGGCCTGGGGGGAGACCGCGGCCACGGCCGCGGCCGCGCACACGGCTGTCACGAGGAGGGGGAGGACCCACGCGAGGGCCGGCCGTCGGCCTCCGGGGGACGATCCAGCGAGAACCATCGGCATCCTCGAAAAATGTCGGAAACGAATCGTGCGGGTGTCCTGCGGGGACCGCTCGGCGGGCTGTGCTCGGTCGCCGAGCGGGGGTGCTCGAGTGGGTCCCGTGCGGGCGGGGTCGCGCCCCGGCGGGCAGGGGAAGCACCGTTGCGGGCGCCAGGCTACGCGGACGCGTGGGGCGGATCGGGCGTGTGGCGCACAAGCCCCTCGAACGGGTGAATCGATCGGGATCGGGACATGGCTTCGGCCGAAAGCGGTAGAGGGGCCGGGGTGTTCGCGGTCCGTGCGGGCGGCGGGTGGCGGGCTTCGGGTGCCCTCACCAGGCGGTCGCCGGCTCGCCGGGAACGCGAACGGCCCCGCCTCGCCCGGAGGGCGTGTGCGGGGCCGTGGTGGGACCGTGTGTCGCGGGTCAGTGGTACAGGCGGCCGCTCGGGGTCAGGTGGTCCAGCGAAAGCCCGTTCGCTGGGCGGGAGACCCCGGGGTTGACCGGTCGGCGACTTTCGAGCGGCGGGCACCGTCTCGCTCGGGAGGGCGAGTGCCCTGGGCGGTTCGCCCGGCGGCATGGGCGGTGTGCTCGCCGTCGGGCCGCCCGTCGTGGCTACTTCAGGGGAGCCGTGAGCTTGACATGGTCGTTGCGCTTGAGGAGGCAGGTCAGATCGCGGTCGTTCTCGTTGATCCAACTGCCCGAGGTGGGACGCAGGGTGAGCTTGGACAACGGGAGGTCGCTGTTGCGCGCGGCCGTCGGGGTGACCAATTCGGTGCACTTCCTGCCGGTGTCGTCCTGGAAGGTCATGCTCGTCGGCGACATGTTCGCCGGCAGGGTGAACTCCCCGACCACCTCGGCGTCGTGCGGCGTCGTGCAGGCGACGGTGACGAGCTCCTCGCCCTTCTCCTCGACGCAGTCGCCCTTGTGCAGCTTGATCATCTTGACCTGGCCGCTGCGCTTGGTCGCGGTTCCGGACGGGGTGGCGCTACTGCCACCGCCGCCGGTCGGGCCCGTCGACGGGTCGGACTTCGCCGGGAGGGTCGGCGCCGGCGGCATGGTGATCATCGGCGGCTTGGACTCGGCGGAACTCCCTTTGTCGTCCTTCTTGTCGTCGTCCTTGCCGAGGCAGCCGGTGAGCAGGGCGGAGGCGACCAGGACGGCGGCCGCGGCCGCGGACGCGCGGGTACCGGCGCGACGACGGCGCGCGGGGGTAGGGGACAGCACACCGGAGATCCGGGAAACGCGCATCGGAAATCGAAGCCTCTCGCTGGGAATCGCCCAGAGTCTTTCGGAGGCGGGTGTTCCGGTCTTCAGGGGCTTCCCTTATCTCTGGCCAATGCTGCCAATGTCCTCAATTCCCTACATTTGGGGCGGGTTCTTCGTGCGCTGGTAGTGCCGGGCCACCCGGGCGCGGTTGCCGCAGCCCGCGGAGCACCATTCGCGGCGCGGGTTGTTCTTGACGAAGTGCAGCACGCAGCCCGGGCCGTGACAGGGCCTCAGTTCGCCCCGGTCGGGCCCGGTGACCAGGTCGATCGTGGCGTCCGCGAGCTCGGCCAGCACGGCGGCGATCGGCTCGGCCCGAGTGTGTGTGGTCGCGTTGGGCCAGGTCAGCTCGCGCCAGCGCGGCGCGGCGCGGGTGTACGCGTTGAGGCGGGCCACCGTGTCGGCGGCCGGCGCGGTGTCGGTCGTCGCGGCGTGCAGCAGGGCAGCGACGCACGCGCGCAGGTCCAGCGCCGCGGCCAGGTCCCGCGCGTCCACCGCGAGCAGCGCGGCGTCGGACGGCGGTGCGGTCAGTCGCGGCGCGATATCGCGCAGCCACGCGGCCAGGTGCTCCGGTTCGGCCAGTCCCTCGTGCGGTACGCCGCGCACCGCGTACCGAGTGTTGGCCAGTTCCACCGGAAGTGGCTCGCCGAGCAGGGGCGCGCCGCCGGTGTCGAGGTCCGCGATTCGTGTGCTCACCAAACTAATGGTAGCGGGTGCCGATATCCATGTGGATGTGCGTGCGTCGGTGGTGGTCCGGCTCGGTTCGGACGCCGGGCGCCCCGCCGCCTCCCGTCGGTGGACGTACGTTGCCGCGGGTGGATGGCGCTGCATGCGTTATGTGATCCTCTTTGCACACAGCGTGTGGTGTGACGAGGCAGACATCCGCGATGGGAGGGGCACCGGAAGGGTCGTACGCGCACTTTTGCTGGCTCGTGGGTGTGCATTTTCGGTGGATTTGGTGGCAATTGTCGAACCCGTGTCGTGGATGGCGGCCCGGGGACGTGTCGGCGGGGGCGGGGCAGGCCGCCTGTCGAGGGGTGGGGCCAGCCCCACCCAGAGAGGGAAGTGGGCACCATGGGGAATGTGTTGCGCGATCCCTAGGTTTGAACCAGACGGGCCGACAGGGCTCGCAGGGGGTCAAGGAGAGTCACGTGAACAACCGCAGCCGGGTCGCAGAGCAGGACACCACTCAGCCGTCGACGCCCGGTACGGTCGCCTCCTTCGCTCGCTTCGTGGTCTTCGGCGGCGGTACCGGACTGGCTTCCAGCGCCGCGCTCGTCGGCCTCTCCGGCCACCTCCCGATCGCCGCCGCCAACGCGGTGGTCACCGTGGCGGGCACGCTCCTGGCCACCGAGTTGCACAGCCGGTTCGCCTTCCGGGCCGGGCGCGCCAACTTCAAGGCGCACGCCCAGGCCGGTGGGTCGGCCGTGGTCGCCTACCTGTTCACCACGGCGGCCGTGCTGGGCCTGCACGCGGTCCAGACCGCGCCGAGCATCATGGTCGAGCAGGGCACCTACCTGGTCGCGTCGGGCGTCGCCGGGCTGGCCCGATTCGCCTTCCTGCGGCTCGCCGTGTTCGCGGCGCCGAAGGCGCGTTCGGCCAAGACCGTGACCACCACCCGCACCCGCGTGCTCGGCCGCGACGCACTGGTGGCCGCCGCCTGACCCGACCGACACGACACCCCCAAGCGCAGGGTCCGCCCCGTGACTCCGGACCGGAGTCACGGGGCGGACCCTATTCCGTGGGCAGCCCCGACTCGCGCAGTCGGCGTCGATGCGGCGGCAACAGAAGTACCTCCAAGGCATCCGCGCACGCCTGGGCCCGGTCGCGGAACCACGGGATGCGCTCGTCGGTCATCACGGCGGGCGTGGACCGCACGGCCAGGGCCGCGTGCGCGTGGCCGGCCCGGTTCAGGATCGGCACCGCCAGGGTGCGTACACCCGGGACCGACTCGCCGTCGTTGAGCGCGTAGCCGACCGCCCGGGCCGCCTGCAGCTGGGCCCGCAACGCCGCCGGGTCCACGATGGTGCGCTCGGTCTGCGGGGCCAGCGGCAGCAGCGGCTCCAGACCGCCGTCCGCCGGATCGGCCCAGGCCAGCAGTACCTTGCCCAGTGCGGTCGAGTGCAGTGGCCGGCGCAGACCGAGCCCGGTGCCGGGCTGGACCGAACTGCCGACCAGGACCAGTGCGTGCCGACCGCTGCGGATGGCCAGGTCGGAGGTCGCCGAGGTGCGCCGGGACAACTGTTCCAACTCGGGCGCGGCGTGGTGCAGGCCGCGCTGGTGGTAGGCGAGCAGGCCGAGTTCGGCGACCACGGGACCCAGCCGGTAGCGGCTGGTGCGGTCGTCCTGATCCAGGAAGCCCGCGCCGACCAGGGTGCGAGCCAGGCGGTGCGCGGTGGACACCGACAGGTCCATCCGGCGGGCGATGTCCGACGCGCTCAGGTCGGTGCCGGTCGCCCGGAAGCAGTGCAGGATGCCCAGGGCACGCTGGACGGCCTGCGCGCCGGAGGGTGCGCGCGGTGCGCTCGGGTCCGCCGCGCCGGCGTGCGCCGCGCGGGTGGGCACCGCGGGTGTGTCCGCCGCGTCCGTGTCCGCCGCGTTCGTGTTCGGCGCGTTTGCATGTGCCGCGGTTGCGTCCACTGGAACCCCCAACTCGCCGTTCGACAGGCGGTTTTCACCATACGGCAAGGCGATCGACCACTGTGGGCCACGATCCGTGCCGGAGAGCATCAAGGTATCCCACATCATGGGAAGGTTTGATCGCGCGGTGCGGATCATGCCAGGATCCCCCCGATGCGCCTTTTGGCGCGCCGGGCGCTCCGCCGGGCGTGCCCGTGATCGACGAAGCAACCGAGAGGGAGGCCCGCGTGTCCGCAGACGCGTTGTACACCGCGCCGTCCTCCACCGCCCGCGCGCTGCTGACCAGCCGCCGGCACATCGACCTCGCGCGCGTCTCCAGCGCCGGCTGTCGCTGACCCACCCCCCGCACCGAACCCCGGTACGCCCGCGCCCGAGCGATCGATCCGATCGACGTCCGGCGTCCGCGCGCTGCCTGATCGATGCCTCTCACGCATAGGTCCCGACCACGCGTGACCCGTTGCCCCCTGCCCGGACCGACGCGGTCCCGGGTCGATCCGCGCCGTGCCCGACCGGGCCGCGGACCCCCGCCGCCACCAACGCGAACGGAAGTATCGCCATGACCGCCGTGACCGGCGCCCGTCCGGACGAACTGTGGTTCACCCGCTGTCCCGTGCCCACCGCCACCGGCATCGCCGCCGATCTGGGGCTGCTCGACGCCGAGTTCGCGGCCGAGGGCATCACCGTCCGCTCGCTGCAGGACGTCTCCGCCGACGTGGCCGCCGACCACCACTACACGCACGCGCTGCCCGGGCTCTTCCGCGAGGGCGGCAACGTGCCCGCGCTGTGGGCGCGTTCGCGAGGTGAGGCGACCCGGCTGGTCGGACTCACCTGGATCGAGGAGAGCCAGGCGATCCTGGTCCGCGCGGACAGCGGCATCAGCGCGCCCGAGCATCTGCGCGGGCTGCGGCTGGCGATTCCCCGGCACGACATCGCGATCGACTTCTGGCGGGCGATGGCACTGCACGGCTTCGCCGGCGCGCTGTCCCTGGCCGGCGCGACCCTGTCCGACGCACGTCCGGTCGAGGTGCCCGCGGCGCGCGGGATCGGCCAGTGGGAGGCCGAGTTGGCCGCGCTCGGGCGCGGTGACGTGGACGCCGTGTACGTCAAGGGCGCGCTCGCCGTCGAGGCGGCGGCGCGGCACGGCGCGGTCGTGGCGGTCGACCTGGACGCGGCGGTCGACCCGCGAGCGCGGATCAACAACGGCACGCCGCGGCCGATCACCGTGCACCGGAATCTGCTGGACCACCACCCGGACCTCGTCTCCCGCTTCCTCGCGGTGCTGGTCGAGGCGGCCGACTGGGCGCCGGGACATCCCGCCGAGGTGGCTCGGATCCTGGGCGCCGAGACCGGTGCGGGCGCGTTCGGGGTGGCCGGCGCATACCGCGAACTCGGCCCGGACACGCTGCGGATCGACCTCTCCGCCGAGCGCCTGGACCTGCTCGCGCGACAGGAGCGCTTCCTGTACGGACAGGGCTTCCTGGCCGAACCCGTGGACGTGCGCGCGTGGGCGGACCCGGAGCCGCTGCGAGCCGCGCGCGAACTCGCGGACGCGCGACGGACATCGGCCGAGGACGCGCCGCCACCCGAGAACTCCGCCCGCCCCTTCGACGCCGCGCCGTCGCCCGCCGGGCGCGCGCACCCCGAACAGTCGCTCGACCCCGAACCGTCCCGGATATCCACGCTGGAGGCATCCCATGAGTAGCCGACCCCCTCGCCGTCACACCCGTCTGCTGTCCGCCGTCGCGCTCGCGACCGCGACGCTGATCGCGCTGACCGGCTGCGGCTCCTCGTCGAAGGACGCCAAGGCGTCGTCGGCCGCGGGCGACACCAAGACCGGCATCACGCTGCGCATCCCCGACCCGGGCAACAACGGCGTGCTCGCACTCGGCAAGAAGGACGGTTCCCTGGACGCGGCGCTCGCCAAGGTCGGCGCCAAGGTCTCCTGGACCGGCAGTGCGGGCCCGTTCGCACCGGCCGCGCAGGCGATCAACGCCGGCCAACTCGATGTCGCGCTCGGCTCGATCACCTCCGCCGTCGCCGCGCTCGGTCAGAAGCCGAGCTTCAAGCTCTTCGGCGCCACCGCCCCCGACCTGGCGGGCGAGGGCATCCTGGTCAAGAGCGACTCGAAGATCCACTCGATCCGGGACCTGGTCGGCAAGAAGGTGGCCTGCTCGCAGGGCGGCACCAGCGAATACCTGCTGCTGGCCGCGCTCGAACAGGCCGGCATCCCGGCCGACAAGGTCGAGCGGGTCTACCTGCGCGCCGACCAGACCGCGCCGGTGTTCGCCGCCGGCCAGGTCGACGCGTGGGCCACCTGGGCCACCTACTCGGTGCCCGCGCTGGCCTCCGGCAACGCGCGATTCCTCGCCGACGGCCGCGCGCTCGGCTCGGACAACTACTCGGTGTGGGCGGTGCGCAACGCGTTCGCGGACAAGCACCCCGAGGTGGTCAAGGCGTTCTACGCCTACCTGCACGAGGCCGGCACCAAGGAGATCGCCGACCCCGCCGCGTACATCAACGTCTTCACCGACTCCGGCCCCACCGCGTACGGCGCCGAACCCAAGCGCATCCAGACCGACTTCACCCGGCAGGGCGCCACGGTCGAGCCGATCCGACCGGCCGATGTGGAACGCTTCGGCAAGGTCGCCCAGTTCTTCCTGAACCAGAAGGTCACCCCGAGCCTGGTCGACGTCAAGCCGCACCTGCTGGACGTGGCCTCCCTCGCGGGAGCGACCGGATGAGCGCGCCCACGCTGGTCAAGACCGAACCCCGGGTGCGCGAGTACCCCGGTCTGGTCACCCCGCGTCCGCGACTCCCGCGCTCCCGACCGCGCTTCCTCAGCCCCGCGCTGCGGGCGATCGGCCCGCTCGCGCTGGTCGGCGGCTGGGCCTGGGCATCGCACAGCGGAGCGCTCAGCCCGGACCTGCTCGGCTCGCCCGCCGACGTCTTCCGCGCGGCGCGCGAGATGTGGGACAACGGCCAACTCCCGGACGCGCTCCGGGTCTCGCTGGGTCGGGCCGGCCTGGGCCTGGTGTTCGGGCTCACCATCGGCCTGGCCCTGGGCGTACTCACCGGCTTCTCCCGCCTGGGTGAGGAACTCCTGGACTCCACCGTGCAGTTGTTGCGCACCGTGCCGTTCCTCGCGCTGGTCCCGCTGTTCATGGTGTGGTTCGGCATCGGCGAATCGGCCCGGGTGATCCTGATCGCGGTGGCCACCGCGTTCCCGATGTACGTCTCCGCCTCCGGCGGGGTGCGCAACGTGGACCGCAAGCTGGTCGAGGCCATGCGCAGCTTCGGCGTCGGCCGGATCGCGCTGGTGCGCGAGGTGGTCCTGCCGGGCGCGCTGCCCGCGCTGCTCTCCGGGCTGCGGCTGTCCATGACGCTGAGCGTGATCGCGCTGATCGCAGCCGAGGAGATCAACTCCACGGCCGGGATCGGCTATCTGATGAGCCAGGCGCAGAGCTTCTCGCGCACCGACATCCTCACCGTCTGCATCCTGGTCTACGCGATCCTCGGTCTGCTCGCCGACGCCCTGGTGCGCATCCTGGAACGGGTGCTGATGCCTTGGCGCAACCAGGGGCAGGGGGCGGGCCGATGAGCACCGATCGCACCCGCTCCGCCGAGGTCGCGGTACACATCCGGGGGCTGCGCCGGGTGTTCGGTACCCGCGCCGTCCTGGACGGTGTGCACCTGGACATCGCCCGCGGCGAGTTCGTCGCGCTGCTCGGCGCGAGCGGTACCGGCAAGACCACGCTGCTGCGCATCCTCGGCGCGCTCGATCGCAGCGACGGCGGCACGGTCCTGGTCCCCGAGGCCCGCACCATCGTCTTTCAGGAACCGCGACTGGTGCCGTCCAAAAGGGTGTTGGCCAATGTCGTGGTCGGCCTGCCGCGAGGTCGGGCCACCCGCGAGATCGGCCTGCGCGCGCTGACCGAGGTCGGTCTGGAAGGGCATGCCCAGGCCTGGCCGGCGACCCTGTCCGGCGGTGAGGCGCAGCGCGTCGCGCTCGCCCGGGCACTGGTGCGTGAGCCGGAACTGCTGCTTTTGGACGAGCCGTTCGCCGCGTTGGACGCGCTGACCCGGCTGCGCATGCAGGACCTGGTCGGCGAGTTGTGCCGGGTGCATCGGCCTGCCGTGCTGCTGGTCACGCACGATGTGGAGGAGGCGATCCGGCTGGCCGACCGGGTCGCGGTGCTGCGGGACGGAAACCTGGTCACCGACGAGGTGGTCGCGGTGGACCGGCCGCGCGACCCCACCGATCCGGCGTTCGCGGCGCTGCGCCGGCGGTTGCTCGCCGATCTGGGCGTGCGCACGCCGGATTCCGGATCCGCCGGGGCGTCCTCCCGCCCCGCCTCGGCCGGCAGCGGCCCGTCTTCCGAGCCTTCCGCGTCTTCCGCGTCGTCCTTCTCCTCGTCCTCTTCCTCGTCCCCGTCTTCGACCGGAGTGATCTGAATGACCGTCACCATCGGTGTCCATGGCAGCAACCCGTCGTTGTACCTGCTCGCGCGGCTGGGCATCCTGGAGCGCGCGTTGGAGCCGCTGGGGGAGAGCGTGACCTGGGTGCCCGTGGAGGGCACCCGGGTGGGCGAACTGCTCGGCGACGGCACGATCGACTTCGGCGGGACCGGTTCGACGCCGCCGATCGTCGGTCAGGCGCAGGGCCACGACATCGTCTACGTCGCGGTGTCCGCGCCGCGTCCCGGGCACGGTGCGTTGCTGGTCGCCGACGAGGGCCCGGTGCGCGCGCCGGCGGACCTCAAGGACGGCACCGTTGTGCTGAGCATCGGTTCGTGGCAGACCCACTTCGTGGCCAAGGCGCTCGCCGACGTCGGGCTGTCCTATCGGGACGACATCACGCCCGTGCGGCCGGTGGCGGGACAGGACCAGGCCGCGCGGCTGCGTTCCGGCGAGATCGCCGGCTGGGTCGCGCAGGGGCCCGAGCTGGTCGCCGCGCTGCGTGAGCCCGGACTTCGGGTGCTGCACCGGGTCGGCGACGTGATCACCGACCGCTCGGTGTTCTTCGCGCGCCGCGCGTTCGCCGAGGAGCGCGCGGAGGTGGCCGCTGTCGTGGTGGCCGCGCTGCGCGAGGCCGACGAGTGGGCCGCGGCGCACCTCGACGAGGCAGCCGGGTTGCACGCGGCCGAGCTGCCGGGCGCGCGGGCGGACTGGGCCGAGGCGCTGGCCGCGCTGCCGTGGCGACTGGAGCCGGTACCGGCCTCGTTCATCGCCGAGCAGCAGGAGGCCGCGGACATCTTCGTGGCGAACGGGTTCATCGACCGACCGATCACGGTGGCCGACGCGCAGGTCGACGCGTTGACGCCGCTGGTCGCCGGGGCGCTCGCGGCGACGGTCGGCGGTGCCCGATGAGCACCGAGGTGTTGTGGTACGTGATCCCGCGTGAGGGGCCGTATCCCTGGGAGCCCGCCGGCCGGCGTCCGGTCGACCTGGCCTACCTCCAGCAACTCGCGGGCGCGGTGGACCGGTTGGGATTCAGCGGCGCGTTGCTGGCGACCGACCTGTACGACGTGTGGTCGCTGGGCAGCGTGGTGGCCGCGGCGGCGCCGACGTTCCGACCGCTGCTCGCGGTGCATCCCGGGCTGATCGCGCCGACATTGCTGGCCAAGATGGCGCTGAGCTTCGAGGCGTTGTTCGGCGCGGGGCGGCTGCGTTTCAACGTGGTCAACGGCTCGACCGAGGGTCTGCGCGAGTACGGGCTGCACCTGGACCACGACGGGCGCTACGAACTCAGCGCCGAGTACTGGTCGATCGTCCGGCGACTGACCTCGGGCGAGGTGTTCGACCACAAGGGGAAGTTCTACGACCTGCGGCAGGCCGGCGCGGGGCTGCGCGAGCTGCACCGGGACGGCGGGCACGTCCCGATGTGGTTCGGCGGCTCGTCGCCGGCCGGCATCGAGATGGCCGCCGAGCACGTCGACGTCTACCTGACCTGGGGCGAACCGCCGCACCTGCTCAAGGAGAAGCTGGAGCGGGTCCGCGAGCGGGCCGCCGCGCACGGGCGTTCGTTGCGGATCGGACTGCGGCTGCACCTGATCGTGCGGGACACCGAGAACGAGGCGTGGGCGGCGGCCGATCGGCTGCTGGAGGTGACCAGCCACGCCACCTACGCGCGGCAGTTGGGCCAGGCGGCGGACGCGGACGGGGTGGGCTGGGAGCGGCAGTTCCGCCAGCACGGAGGTCGGGTCCCGGCTCGGGCGCGGGAGTTGGAGGTGTACCCGAATCTGTGGCCCGGGATGGGGCTGTTCCGGCCGGGGCCCGGGACGGCGGTGGTCGGTTCCACGGCTCAGGTGATCGAGCGGTTGCAGGAGTTCGAGGCGATGGGGGTGGACACGTTCATCCTGTCCGGCAACCCCTTGCTGGAGGAGGCGTACCGGATCGGCGAGACGGTGCTGCCGGCTCTGGGGGTGCGGCCTCGGGTGGGGTGAGCGCCGGCGGGGCGGGCGTACGGCGGGGCCTGTACGGCGGAAGACCCCGTCGTACCGCTTGGGCCGCCCGGGCGGCATGGGAGGCTCAGGCGGCCTTGAGTGCGCCGCCGTCGACGAGGTGGTCCGTGCCGGTCACGCTGCCCGCGAGCGGGGAGAGCAGGTAGGCGACCGCGGTCGCCACCTCGGCGGGCTCGACGAAGCGGCCGGTGACCATGCCGGTCGCGCCGGGGAGCGCGGCGAGCAGCTGTTCGTGGGACAGGCCCATGGATGCGGCCAGTTGGGCGCCGTAGCCGTCCGGCGCCTCCCACATCGCGGTGCGCACGGCGCCGGGGGAGACCGTGTTGACCCGGACGCCGCGCGGCCCGAACTCCTCGGCGAGCGCCTTGCCGAACGCGGTCAGCGCGGCCTTGGCGGTGGTGTACGTCACCGGCCCGCCGTGCGGCATTCGGGCGCCGATCGAGGAGATGTTCACGATCGCGCCGCGTGCGTCGAGCAGTGCGGGCAGCGCGGCGCGCGTGGTGCGCACGGTGGCCAGGAAGTTGAGGTCGAACGAGGCGAGCCACTGGTCGTCGGTGAAACTCAGGAAGCCGCCTGTCTGATCGTCGCCGCCCGCGTCGCCGCCGCCGACGTTGTTGACCAGGATGTCGAGCGGGCCGAACTCGGCCGCGGCGCGTTCGGCGAGTCGGATCGGCCCGTCGGGTCGAGCCAGGTCCACGGCCATGGTCAGGGCGCCGGTTCCGGCGAGCTCCGGGGTGAGGGTGCGGGAGGCGGCCAGAACGCGGACGCCCTCGTCGACGAGGGCGGACACGATCGCCAGGCCGATGCCTCGGCTCGCGCCGGTCACCAGGGCGGTCTTTCCGTCGAGACGCAGATCCATGAGGGCTCCTTGGGTAGTGCCGTGCTGCCTGCCGCGAAGCACTAAGTAGTGCTTCGTTGATGCATTGAAGTTAGAACATGCATCATCGATGTTGCAAGTAGTCGTTGAGTGGCGACTTTGTCGTACAGTTCGATGGTGACTTCGAAGGCGAGTGGTACCGGGGATCGCACGCGACCGCTGCGCGCGGACGCGGAGCGGACCGTGCGCGCGATCCTGGAGGCGGCCGAGCGGGTGCTGAGCGCCGATCCGGCGGCCACGATGGAGCAGGTCGCCGAGGCGGCCGGGGTGGCCAGGACGACGGTGCACCGTCGGTTCGCCACCCGCGAGGCGCTGATCGCGGCGATGAGTGTGTGGGCTGCCCGACAGTTCCACGACGCGGTGACGGCCGGGCGGCCGGAGACCACGCCGCCCGCCGTCGCGCTGTACCAGGTCACAGCGAACGTGCTGCGGGTGAAGCTCGCGTGGGGCTTCGCGATGACCGCGCGGCGCACCGACGACGCCGAGGTGGCGCACGTGCACGCCGACGTGCGCGACCGGTGCGATCGGCTCTTCCGGCGGGCCAGGGAGGCCGGAGTGCTGCGTGCGGACGTCGACCTGGACTGGACCCGGCGGGTGTACTACGCGCTGATCCACGAGGCCGCGCAGGAGGACCGCGGCGAGGACGCGGACGCGCTCGCGACCCGGATCGTGGACACCCTGCTGCGTGGATTCGGCGGGCCCGACGGCGCCTTGGCGCGATGAGCCGGGCCGGCCGGCCCCCGTGTACGGTGTGCCCGCCGGTCCCCGATCGAGAGGTTTGTCGTGACCCTGGCCGTGGCCCACCGAGGCGACCCCCGGCGTTTTCGAGAGAACACCCTGCCGTCGTTGGCGAGCGCCCTCGACCAGGGCGCCGACCTGGTCGAGATCGACCTCGAGATCACCCGGGACGGGCACCTGGTGCTCCTGCACGACGCGACGCTGCGTCGGTTGTGGTGGCGCAACGCGCGGGTCCGGGACCTGACGTTGGCTCAGGTCCAGGAGATCGGCCGGCGCGGGAAGTACCGGGTGCCCAGCTTCGGCGAGGCATTGGAGCTGATCAAGGGCACCCGGGGCGGGTTGATGGTCGACTTCGGCGAGATCGAACTGGCCGAGCCGGCCGTCGACGCGGTCGACCGGCACGGAGTGAACGAGCGGATCCTGTACGTCGGCGGGCCGGTCGCGATGAGCCGGGTGCGCGAGCACGCCGCGCACGCGCACATCGGGCTCAGCGGCGACTCGTTCGCACGTGTGCCGGACGCGGCGGTGCTGCGCGATCTGCGGCCGGAGTACATCAACCTGCGCTGGCGGGCGTACGACGCGGCCTCGGTCGAGCGTTGTCATGCGGACGGTTATCTGGTGAGCGCGTGGACGGTGGACTCGCCGCGGGTGATGCGCCGGCTGGTGGCGATGGGCGTGGACATGATCATCAGCAATCGCGTCGGGCGACTGCTCGGTGTGCTTGCGGAGGGGCAGGGCTGAGCCCGCGGGGCCGGCGGCCGGACGGGACGGCGGGGCCGAGCGGAATGGTGCCGCGCGGGAGGTCGTCGCGGAGGTCTCGTGTGCGGCGGTTACCGTGGCGGGGCAGTCCGGGCGCGTACCCCGGTGGTCTGCTTCGCCCCGACGCGAGGAACCGTGATGACCGAATCAGCCCCGGAGCCCGGCGCGTCCGCGCCGTCCGCGCCTGTTCCCGCGACCGCTTCGCCCGCGGCGGTATCGCGGCGGCCTCGGGAGACGCAGAAGCAGACCGAGAAGGGCATCCTGATCTGGCTCTGCTTCTTCCTGTTCGTCACGCACATCATCGGCGGCGTGTTCTGCCTCGCGTTCCACTATCTGGGCGAGTAGTGGCGGGCTCCCCCGAGGGTTTCCCTCGACCGGTTCGCGGGGCGGGCTTGCGGGGCGGAGAGCGCGCCGTCAGTGGCCCGCCGGTTTCGGGCGGCCGGCGCGGGCGAGTTCGCGGGCGTGCCGGATGGCGCCGCGCGTGTCCGGGAAGACCAGGTGGTCCCGGCGCAGATGCTCGGCGATCCGCAGCGCGTCCAAGACCTGATCATGGTCCGGCTGGACGCCGGAGAGCAGTACGGTGACGCCGCGCACCTCCAGGTCGGTGATCGCCTCGCCCAGGACGCCGGCGCCGGTCGCGTCGATCGCGGTCACCCGGGACATCCGCAGGACGACCACCCGGACGTCCTGTACTTCGGACAACCGGGTCAGCAGGCGGTGCGCGGCCGGGAAGAACAGTGGCCCGTCCAGGCGGAACACCGCGACGTGGCCGGTCGAGGGTGGCCCGGGCGTGCCGTGAGTTCCGGCCCGGGCGTCCTCCTCCGCGTCGTCGGCGGGGATCGGTACCGGCTCCAGTCGGGCCGAGCGGGTCACCTGGCGCAGCGCCAGGACGACGGCGAGGGCGATGCCGATCACCACCGCGGTGACCAGGTCCACCGCGACGGTCACCACGAACGTCACCACGAGCACCGCGGCGTCGGCGCGCGTGGAGCGGGCCAGCGCGGCCAGTGAGGAGACCTGGACCATGCGCACGCAGGTGGCCAGCAGTACGCCCGCCAGTGCGGGCAGCGGGATGTGCGAGACCAGGCCGGCCGCGCTGAAGACGATCACCGCGAGCACGACGGCGTGGGTGAGCGCGGCGAGCCGGGAGGACGCGCCGGCGCGGACGTTGACGGCGGTTCGGGCGATGGCCGCGGTGGCCGGTACGCCGCCGAACAGGGGCGTGGCCAGATTGGCGATGCCCTGGCCGAGGAGTTCGCGATCGGGGTCGTGACGTTGGCCGGTCGTCATCCCGTCGGCCACGCTCGCGCACAGGAGCGACTCGAGGCCGGCCAGGGCGGCGACGGCCAGGGCGGAGGGGAGCAGCACGACCAGCATCGACGCGTCGAGGAAGGCCAGGGACGGGGCGGGCAGGCCGTTGGGCAGGTTGCCGATGCGGGCCACGTCGAGGGCGGGCAGGGCCTCGGCCAGGAGGGTCGCGGCGGCCACCGCGAGCAGCGAGAACGGTACGCCCGGCCGCCATCGCGCGCCGACCAGGAGCAGCGCGGCTACGCCGAGGGCCATCGCGGGCGCGTCCGCGTCCGGGTGTTCGAGAAAGCGGAGGGTGGCGTGCCCGGCGACCTGCCACACCTTCTCGCCCTCGCCGGCCGCGCCCAACGCGGCGGGCACCTGCTGGAGGGCGATCACCACGGCGATGCCTGCGGTGAAGCCCTCGATGACCGGCAGCGGCAGGTACTTCGCGGCCCGGCCCAGGCGTAGTACGGCGACCACGACCAGCAGTACGCCGGCCATCAGGCCGACCATCAACACGCCGTCGGTGCCGTGGCGTTGCACGACCGGGACCAGGACCACGGTCATCGCCCCGGTCGGTCCGGACACCTGGAGGTTGGATCCGCCGAACACCGCCGCCAGCGCGCCCGCGACCACCGCCGTCACCAGCCCGGCCTGCGCGCCGACCCCCGACGCCACGCCGAACGCCAACGCCAGTGGCAACGCGACCACCGCGACGGTGAGACCGGCCAGCAGATCCCGCCCCGGCGCGCGGCGTATCGCCGGCAGATCACCGGGCCCCGGCAACAATCCGGCGACCCGGCCCCATCCCCTGAAGAACGCTTCCATCAACGCCCTGACCTCTCGTCGGCCGAGGCGACCCCGCACCCGTTCGGGCATGCCGAATCGCCATACCCCGCAAACCGGTTCGTGTGCCGCGTACCCGGCCCAGATCCGGGCGCCCGGGTCAGGGCGCCGTCGCATCGCCCTCACACGTGGGGGCGCGGACCCCTCGCGGGGCCGTGGGAGATCGGGTGTCGTGTGATCCGTGTCGTCAGGTGGTCCACATCCGGCGAACGCGCGAATCGCGGCGCGGCCCCATGGCGGGGGCACTCTCGCCTCTACGCCGACCCTAGCAAGAAGTGATGATCAAAATAACCGATAGTCCTACATCCATCACGTTCCGCACCCAACCACCACGCAACCCCTGGCGGGGGGCGAGACGAGACGGGCGCGGGGCGGGGCGGTGCGGTGAGGGGCGGGGCGGGACGGGTGCGGGGACGGGCGGAGAGGGACGGGGCGGGCGGGGCGGGCGGGGCGGTGAGGGGCTGGTTGGGGCGAGGCGGTGGCGGTGGATGCGGCTTGGGGTGGGGCGATGCCCGCGAACGCAACCGAGCGAGTCGGCCGGCGAGCCTTGGGCCCCGGGTCGGCGTGCAGGGGTTCGCATGGCGGGTTGGGGTGGTGAGTGCGGCTTGAGACTGGACTTAATGCCCTTGGCCACAGCCGAGCAACCTGGCCGGCGAGCCTCGGCCCCGGGTCGGCGCGTAGGGGCTCGCATGGCGGGTTGGGGTGGTGGGTGCGGCTTGAGACTGGACTTAATGCCCTTGGCCACAGCCGAGCAACCTGGCCGGCGAGCCTCGGCCCCGGGTCGGCGCGTAGGGGCTCGCATGGCGGGTTGGGGTGGTGGGTGCGGCTTGAGACTGGACTTAATGCCCTTGGCCACAGCCGAGCAACCTGGCCGGCGAGCCTCGGCCCCGGGTCGGTGCGTAGGGGCTCGCATGGCGGGTCGAGGTGGGGCGCAGTGTCCCTGAGCGCGGCCGTGCAATCCGGTGGGCGAGCCTTGGGCTCCGGGGCGGTGTGTAGGGGTTCGCATGGCGGGGTGGGGGAGGGGCGTTTGGCGGGGCGACGGGTGGGTTCCGGCGAGGGAATTGCCCACGATGCGGCCGGCGATTGCCGGTGTGGGAGTCCGGATTTGTAGGGTGTGCCGCATGACCCCGGGTGTACCTGGCAGACGCGTGATCGACGGCCGCTTCGAGTTGCTGGAGCGGCTCGGTGGTGGCGGCATGGGATTGGTCTGGCGGGCGCGTGACCTGGCGCTGGAACGCGAGGTCGCGCTCAAGGAGGTCCGGCCGCCGGACCCGGCGCTGCTGGAGGACGATCCGACCGCCGCGCGGATGTTGCGCGAGCGGGTGCTGCGCGAGGCCAGGTCGCTGGCCCGGCTGAATCACCCACACGTGGTGACGATCCATCACATCGTGGATGCCGCCGAGGTTCCGCACCCGTGGCTGGTGATGGAGCTGGTTCCGGGCGGCTCGCTGCACGACCGGTTGACGGCCGGGCCGATCCCGCCCGTCGAGGCCGCCGCGATCGGCCGGGGCGTACTGTCCGCGCTGAGCGCCGCGCACGCGGCCGGGATCCACCACCGCGACGTCAAGCCGGGCAACGTTTTGCTGCGCGCCGACGGCAGCCCGGTGCTGACCGACTTCGGTATCGCCGCGCTGCGCGAGTCGACGAGTCTGACCGCGACCGGGGACCTGATCGGCTCACCCGAGTACATCGCGCCCGAGCGCATCCGCGGCGAGGAGGACAACGCCGCGTCCGACCTGTGGTCGCTGGGGATGATGTTGTACGTGGCGGTCGAGGGGCAACATCCGCTGCGTCGGGCGACCAGCCTGGCCACGCTCGCCGCGGTGTTGACCGAGACGGTGCCGGCGCCGATCCGCGCGGGTGCGCTGACCCCGGTCCTGGAGGCGCTGCTGGTCCGCGATCCCGCGGCCCGCCCGGACGCGGCGCACCTGGACCGGCTCTTGGCCGAGGCGGCCGGCGAGCCGACCGGGCGGCCCTCGTCACAACACACCACCTCGGCGCTGCCGGTCGCCGACGCCCTCGCCTGGCAGCCGGCCGACCTCGGCGGCGGTCGCGCGGCGGACACCGGACCGGCCTGGTCGGGCGCGGACCGGGTCGGCGCGGAGGCGAACTCCGGTTCCTGGCAGGCATCGTCGACCCCGCCGCCGTCGTCCGTACCGCCTTCCTCGCGCTATGCGACGCCGTTCACCCCGGCCGAACCGCAATCGCCGGACCGGCAGCGGGCCCGCCGAACCCGGATCATCGCCGGTTCGGCGGTCGGCACCGCCCTGGTCGGCGGGTTGGTCGCGCTGGTCCTGGCCTCCCAACTGGGCGACACGGGTTCGGACTCGGACAAGAAGGCCGGCGCCGGCAAGCAGGGCAGCGACAGCGCGCGCCCCACCCCGTCGCCCTCCGTGCCGGGAATCCCGGTGGACTCGATACCCACCCGGCCGTCGGCGACGCGCACCACCAAGCCCCCCGCGGAGACGGTGAACCTGCTCACCCCCACTGCCATCCGCGGCCTGATCGAGGCGATGGCCCCGGTGATCGGGGGCACCAAGGTCAAGGAACTCAACGTCTACGACAAGTACGCCTTCACGGAGGCGCCCGTCGCCGGCAACGCCCGCCTGTACGACCGCTTCTCCTACCGCGACGGCGTCACCAAGAAGGAATCCGGCTCCGGGACCGACCGGGACGACAAGACCATCGACCTGACGAAGGTCAACTGGGACGCGCTCCCGGCACTGATGGCCAAGGCCGACAAGGAACTGGGCATCACCACGCCCAAGAACCACTACGTGATCCTGGACATCGGACTGATCGACCGGGTGCCGGCGCTGAAGATCTACGTCAGCGACGACTACGGGGGCGGCTATCTGCGGGCCGACCTGGACGGCAAGGTCGTCAAGATGTACCCGCGCTGAGCGGCGCACCGTGCAAGGCCGGTGCCGGCCGGGCCGCGAAGGGCCCGGCCGGCGGGAAGCGGCCGACGGAAGCGGTCGGGTCAGCGGTCGTAGCAGAGCACCCGCGCCTGGCCCGCGGCCAGGTGCGCGTACGTCTTGTCCGAACCCACCCAGTCCTCGCCCCGGTTGACCATGCGCAGCACGACCTTGCCGTCCTTGACCGGCAGGCTCACGCCCTGGATCCAGGCGCCGCGGTGCGCGGTCTGGTCGACGGTGAAGGTGGACCGGACCGGAGCGGAACCGCTGTCGGTGTCCAGCACCTGGTAGAACGCGGGCTTGCCGGCCGCGTCGCGCCAGGTGGAGCCGCCGGGCACGTACACCTGCACCGAGCAACTCTTGGCCTTGGCACCGGCGTTCCAGGTCCATACCGCCGCGACGCCGGCATCGTCCTTGGTCTTGGAACCGGACATCGGGATCGCCCAGAAGTCGTCCCCGCACCCGGCCGTGCCCAGGCCGCCGCTGCCGACCTTGTACCAGCCTTCCTTGCCGTCGCTGTAGTCGCCCTGTACCCGGAACCCGGCGCCCGAGTTCGAACAACCCAGCCCGGCATAGCCGTTGTAGACCTGCTGCGGCCCCTGGGCCGGGGCGACCGGCGGCTTGGCCGGAGTGCTCGGCGGCGGCACCGGCGGCTTGGCCCCCGACGTGCTGCCGCCACTGCCACCGCCGGCGACCGGACCGCCCGGAGTGGACCCGCCGGCCCCGGGGACGGTGGAACCGCCGCCCCCACCACCGCCCCCGCCGCCACCCGCGCCACCGCCGGCCACCGCGCCACCGCCCCCGCCGGCCGCACCGCCGTTGTAGGCCACCGAGCCGCCCGCCCCGGTGCCCGGCACGCCGCCCGGCTGGTAGCCGACCGGCGCACCGCCGGGCGGACCCTGCGGTGCGACGGGCGTGCCGTCGGCACCGACCGGAACCCCCTCGACCGGGGCCGGTTCGGCGCTACCCGGGGAGCCCCAGCCGGCGGGAGTGCCCGGCAACGCGGCGTTCGCCGCGACGTGTTGCACATCGCGGCGCGGGTGCGAGGGGGTGGTGCCAGGCGCGGCCAGCAGCGGCACCAGCACGATCGCGCCGGTGGTCAGCGCCGCGGCGCCGCCGATCGTGCCCCAGACCCGCAGGCCGGGCACCGGGCCTCGGGCGCCTGCGCCGGGTCGGCGGGCGAAGGTGGCCGCGAAGCCGTTCGGGTCGTCGGGGGAACCACCGTTGTGCGGGCGGTTGTTGGCGGGCACGGGGACTCCAGGTGTCGGGGGGAGGATGCTCACGCGGTCGCGCCCGCGAGGGACGCGGGCAGGTCCGCGACCTCCAGGGCGATCAGTTGGGCCGCGTCGGGGTTGTCGAGTTCGGCGACCCGGCCGGCCTGACGTTCCGTCATCTCCTGGAACGCCTGCCGGGCCGATCGCCCGTTGCCGAAGCCGCCGCCGCGGGTCATGCCGGCGAACAGCGCGAGCAGTTCGGCGCGCGCGGCGGGGGTCAGTTCGTAGCGGTGCCGCTCCGCCTGGTGCTCGACGATGGCCACGAGCTGCTCGGCGTCGTAGTCCTCGAACAGCAGCGTGCGGGTGAATCGGGAGGCCAGGCCCGGGTTGGAGGACACGAACCGGTCCATGTCGTCGGGATATCCGGCGGCGATCACCACGACGTCGTCGCGGTGATCCTCCATCAGCTTCACCAGCGTGGCGATCGCCTCGGAGCCGAAGTCGTTGCCGCCGGCGAGCGGCGACAACGAGTAGGCCTCGTCGATGAACAACACGCCGCCGATCGCCCGGTTGAACGCGGCGGCGGTCTTGGGCCCGGTGTGGCCGACGTACTCGCCGACCAGCGCGCTGCGGTCGACCTCGACCAGGTGGCCGTGGCCGAGCAGTCCGAGCGCCTTGAGCAGCCGGCCGTACAGCCGTGCCACCGTTGTCTTGCCGGTGCCGGGGTTGCCCGCGAAGACCAGGTGCCGGCTCAGCGGCGGCGCGGGCAGCCCGGCCTCGACCCGGAGCCGGACCGTCTGCATCAGCTTGGCCATCGACGCCACGTCGCGCTTGACCCCGTCCAGGCCCACCAGCTCGCCGAGTTCGGCGAGCAGGTCGGGCAGGCTCTCCTCGACCACGTCGGGCAACTCCGGCACGGACGCGGCGCCGGCCGAAGGTCCCGGCGCGGCGCCCGCGGTCGCGGCGGTCACGAGCCGCGCGTCGGTGCCGGCGCCGAGCGCGGGATCGCAGTCGTCGAACACCGGCGCGGCGTTCGGGTCCGTGCTCAGGTCGTCGGTGCACTCGCGCACCCGGCAGCGGCGGAACAGCGGATCCGCGCCGCCGCCCACGTGCAGCGCCGCGTAGCCGGCACCGATCACGTCGCACCCGGTGAAGGTGCCGCCGGCCCGCTCGGCGACATACAGGCCGTTCTTGCCCGGCCGTTCGATCCGCAGACCGTGCACCGTGGGACGGGCGCCGGTCCACACCACCAGGCCCGAGCCGGTGCAGTCCTCGATCGAGCCGCCGGCCAGCTCGGCCCGCGAACCCGCGTCGAACACGATGCCCGCGGCGCCCGCGCCGGTGACCCGGTTGCCGGCCAACTCGGCGACGCCCTCGCCGGTGACCTCGATCCCGGTCCGCCCGGCCGCGCGCACCGTGCAGCCGGACACCCGCGACCCGGTCGGCGAACCGATCCCGATCCCGGTCGCGGTATCCGCGACCAGGCAGCCGGAGAGCGCCGCCGAGGACCGGCCGGTGACCGCGATCCCGGTCATCGCGGCGGCCGAGACCGTACAGTCGGTCAGCTCGGCCCGGGCGGTGTCCGCGGTGTGCACGCCATGCTCGGGAGTGCCCCGAACCCGGCAGTCGGCCAGCTTGAGCACGGCGGTGCCGGCGGCGTGCACCGCGCCGTAGCCGGAGTCCAGGATCCGGCAGTCGGTCAGGTCGGCGCCCGCGCCCTCGGTGAGCAGCACGCCGTTGGTCGCCGAGCGGCGCACCGCGCAGCCCTGCGCGACCACCCGCGCGGTGCCGTCGAGCACGATGCCGGCCGCGGCGGCGTCCAGGATGCGACAGTCGGTCAACTCGGCTCGGGCGCTGCCGCCGAGTCGGATGCCGGCCGCGCCCGGCGCGCTCACCCGGCTTTCGCCCGCCACGGCCGAGGACGCGTCCTCCAGCAGCAGGCCCACCCGCCCGCAGCCGTGCAGCACCGAATCGGTCAGCCGCAACATCGCCCGGCCGCGCAGCCGGATGCCCGAGCCGGACGTGGCCTCCAGGCGCAGCCGCGCCACGCCCACCCGCGCATCACCCGACAGCACGATTCCGGTGCCCTCGATAGCGCGCACCTCGACGTCCTCGACCCGGGCCCGCGCGTCACCGGACACATGCAGGCCCGCGAGCCGCGCGCCGCGCACGCGGGTGCCGGTGAGCAGCAGCGCCGAGGTGCTCCCGGCGGCCGTCGGCGCGGCGTCCAGGTCCGGATCGGCGCCGTCCCCGTCGGGCCGGTCCGGCCCGCCGCGCACCTCGATCCGGCCGCCCGTCACCGTGCAGTCGGCCAGGATCAGGCCCGCGCCAGGACCCACGCTGACCGCCGGCGCGTCGGTGCCCGCACCGTGCACGCTCAACCCGCGCACCACGCAGTCCGCCGCGTCCACGGTGATCGCCGGGCCCCGGTCGGTCGCGGTCAGCACCACCTCGCCGCCGCCCGGTTCCGGACACAGCGTCACCGACCGGGCCAGCAGCAGGGATTCGGTGTAGTGGCCGGCGGCGACCCACACGGTCGCGCCGGGGGACGCGGCCAGGACCGCGTCCGCGATCCGGCGATGCGTGCCGCGTCCCTTGGCGGCCACCCGGACAGCCGCCGGCCCGGTGCCGCTCCCTCGATGGTCGATGCTCGACACCTGTGCGCTACGCACCCTTCTGCTCTTCTAGTACCAGTACGGATGGATGGCGCCCCGCAGCGTCGGCGTGAGCCAGCCGCTGAAGACCTTCTCGAGCGACTTGAAGGCGATGTTGAGGACGAACTCGTTGAAGCCCTGCCGGTGGAACAACCGCCCGCCCGCGCCACTGAGCGCGACGTTGCGCGCCAGTGCCACGCTGCCGTTGCTCAACATGCCGGAGAACGCGGACAGTCCGCCGTCCAGGAACGCGTCCCAGCCGGTCAGCTTGTGGTTGAGGCCGTCGGCGCCGGTGATCCCCCACACCGAGGCGTTCATCGCGCCGTTGACCCACCCGGTGATCCCGCCGAGGCCGACGTTGAAGCCGAAGTCGTAGGTGCCGCTGCGCCACCGGATCGGCGTCTCGTTGCCCGCCCACTCGTTGGCCCAGGTCTTGTCGTGGTTGCCCGGGCGACGGCTCCAGTGCTTGCCGCCGTCGATGTTGCCCAGACCGCTCTTGGTGTCGCCCATCCAGCGGGTGTGCGTGAGCCTGTTCTCGTGGATGAAGGTGCCCAGCGTGGTCTTGACCGCGGAGCCCACCGCCGCGTTCGCGAACGACTTGAGCACGTCCTTCCCGGTGAACGGCTTGTTGTTGATCGCCGCGTTGATGCCGTTGGCGATCAGGTTCGCGGCGAACTCGATGACGAACTCCTGCCCGAACTCCAAGAGGGCCTTCTTCGCGATCACCGACCAGTACGGCTGGTAGGCGGCCTCGGCCAGACGGATCGCGCCGGTGGCCGGGATGTTCGGCAACCCCTGCAACGCGCCGCGGAACCGCGTCGCGTCGATGCCCTGCCGGCCGTCCGTCCACGGCATGCGCTGCCCCTCGCGGATCCGCCGTCCCCAGCCGCGCAGTTCGCTCAACGGGCCGCGGAAGTCGTACTCGGTGCCGATCGCCTGCCAGCGGCCCAGCGAGTCGGTGGTGATCACCACACCACCGTCGGTGCGCCGGCCGAGCAGATGGTCGCCCGCGCTGTAGTGCCGCCACTGGCCGCGCCACGCGTCGGTCTCCAGGTAGGTGCCGTCCGGCATTTGCTCGCGGGTACGCACCGCCGAGCCGTGGTCGAACTCCTTCCACGTGCCGGGGGCGGGCGTCGTGTCGCCGCCGGGGTGGTACTCGCGCACCCGAGCGGGCGCGCTGTCGCCGATGTGCGGCGGGGTTTCCCGGACCACCACGTTCGCACCGGTGGAGGGTCGGTATTCGTCGCGGAAGAGCAGGTTCTTGTGGTCGGTCGGATGCGGCTCCCATCGGCCGTTGGCGCCGCCCTCGGGATTCCACCAGGTCCTGACCTGCTCACCCGTTTGCCCGGTGGCACGGGGGTGCGGTGTCTCCGCGCCGTTTCGGCCGAACTTCTGCCACTTCCAGCCGTCGGTCTCGGTCCGCCACGCGTCGACGTACTTGCCGCCGTCGAGCATCCGCCGCTCGCGCACCAGGTTGTTCCGTGCGTCGAAGTCGCGGAAGGAGTCGTCGAACGGCAACTTGGGATCGTCCGAGCCGCGGAAGAGAACCCGCTTGCCCTCCGTGACGTTTCCGTTGGAGTCGACCGCCTGCCAGTCCCAGGTCCGCGCGGTCGGCTTCCCGGCCGCGGTGACCGTGACCTGCCCGGTGCCGTCGGCGGTCGGCCAGGTGTGCCGCTGCCCGGTCGGGTAGCCGTGGCCGTCGCGCTGCACCCAGTTGGCGTTCGGGTCGGCGACCGGGTTGCCGGCGGGGTCGTGGTGCGGCTGGGGGGCGTTGTACTCGCGCACGTTCCCGTTCGCGAAGCCCTCGCGGACCACCCTCGGGTCGGTGCCGTCGGCGGCGAACCGGATGTCCTGCCAGACCGCGTCGCCCGGAGCACCGCCCGGGGTCTCGATCCGGTAGCCGGTCGTGCCGCCGTCGTTCCACGGCACCGACCCGGCCGGCGCGTTCGGGTGCGGGGCCACGGTGTCGCCGACCTTGAGCGTCGACCCGCTGTGCAGCTTGGTCTGCGAGCGGGCGAAGGTCCCGTCGGCGTGGATGTCGACGTAGCCCCCGTCGTCGCCGACGAACCGGGCACCGGAGTGCGACAACGGCTCGCCACCCGCCGGATTCGGCGTGGTCTTCTCCCACGCGAACATCTGGTACCGGGTGTCCGGGCCGAGGAAGGCGTGGATGCCGGTGGGTTGGGTGCCGCCGTCGCCGAGCATGCGGCGGGCCCACTGCGGCGGGCGCTGCTCGGAGACCCGGTTCGTGGTGAAGGTCGAACCGTCCGCCTTGACCTCGTGCTTGCCGGACTCCTTGCCCTGTGGCGACTGCTTGTCCCAGGAGGGCTGCACGTCCCAGGTCGTGTGTGCGGGATCGGTCGGCCTGGCCAACGGGTGTTCGACATAGTGCCGCGCGTTGTTCGGCGAGTGCAGCGGCCCCCACTGCTTCTGGACCAGGTCGCCGCGGGCGGGTGTGTTGCCGTGCGCGTCGGGCCGCGCGATGGTCCGGTCGCTCCACCCGCCGTCGGCGTGCGGTGTCCGCGGGCCGTGCGCGAGTTCGTTGCCCGTTGCGTCGTAGCGGTGCCAGGTCCAGCCCGTGTCGCCCTCGATGCCCAGCGTGTGACCGGCCTTGCCGTCGAACTTCTGCAATGTGTCCCGGGATTCGCGAACCACGGAGCCGCCGGAATCCACGTCCTGCCACCCGAAGCCGGACGTATCGAACCTGCGGGTACCGGAGTTGGCCACAGCGCCATCCACGCCGTACTCGACCCACGTGGTGCGCCTGCTCGTGCTGCCGAACCCGCTGAGGTCGGTCCGGCGGAACGCGTCGAGGGTGTTGCCACCGGGCAGCAGTCGGCGCTCGAACACGTCGACCTTGCCGGGCGTGGCCGACTTGAGCTTGATACCGCCGTTCGCGGCGCCGCTCGCGTCGACGGTGCCGCGCTCGAAGCCGTTGCGCTCGAAGCCGGCGGGCTTGTTGACATCGGCCGGAGGGGTCACGCCATCGCGGTACTCCTGCCGCCAGGTACGGGCGTGCTGATCCACCACGTACTGGTGGTCCGTGCGGCGACCGTCCCTGAGGACGTTGAAGCCCTCGTGGCCGAGCGATCCGTCGTTACCGTGGGTACGGAACTCACCGTGGCGCGGGCTGTTCGGCTCGTTGATCGTGACGCGCAGCTCACCGGTGACCGGATCCCTGGTCACCGTGCGGGCCGGCCCCGGTACGCCCGGCGCCTCGACCAGGTGCACCGTCGGCGCGGCGCCGGTCGCGTGATCCACCGTCACTCGCGCCGTGGGCGCGGCGGCGGACGGATCGCGCAGGACGATCGTCTCGTGGGTCAACGCGCCGCTGTTGTTGTCGAACACCCGGTGGCCGCCATGCGCGTCGTCGACCCGGATCCCGTCCGGGGTCGAGGTCGCGGACCGCGCGGAGCCCGGATCGAACGCGTTGTCCAGCATCAGGGCGGGCCCGGCCGTCGGACGGTCCACGTACCCGATTCGGGTGCCCGCCGCGTCGAACAACTCCTGGCCGCTCCCGACCGGGTTGCCGCCGGCGTCGAACCGCTCGTACGTCCGGGCTCCGCCCGGCTGCGGTTCGACGCGGTAGCCGCCGCCGGGGTGGGTCTGCACGACCTCGGGTCGAAGAACGCCGTGCGTGTCGGTGAGCCGATGTCCGGTGCCCTCGGCCACCACGAAACGCGGATCGCCCGCGCCGCCCAACGCGATGCCGCGCTCGGCGACGGCGCCGTCGGCGGTGTAGCGCACGGACGCGCCGCCGACGTTGTCGGTGACCCGGTAACCGCCCTGTACGGCGGTGACTTCGCGGCCCGGAACGAGCGTGCCGTGGGTGTCGGTGAGGGTGAGTCGGCCGTTGCCCGCGTCGACGACGAAGTGGGTCTCATCGGCGCCGGCGCGCAACGGGGTGCCGTGCTCGATGGAGCCGTCGGTGGTGTTGTAGCGGGTGGAGGTGTTGGTGGTGGGGTCGGTGACGCGGTAGCCGTCCTGTATCGCGGTGACTTCGCGGTTGGGGATGGGTCGGCCGTCGAGGTCGGTGAGGGTGAGTCGGCCGTTGCCGTGGTCGACGACGAAGTGGGTGTCGTTGCCGCCGAGTCGGGTGCTGTGCTCGATGGAGCCGTCGGTGGTGTTGTAGCGGATGGAGGTGTTGGTGGTGGGGTCGGTGACGCGGTAGCCGTCCTGTATCGCGGTGACTTCGCGGTTGGGGATGGGTCGGCCGTCGAGGTCGGTGAGGGTGAGTCGGCCGTTGCCGTGGTCGACGACGAAGTGGGTGTCGTTGCCGCCGAGTCGGGTGCTGTGCTCGATGGAGCCGTCACGGCTGTAGCGGGTCGAGGTGTTGCCGCTCGTGTCGGTGACGCGCAGGCCGTTGCCGTGGTCGACCGAGGTGAGGGTGTGGTCGGGGATCGGCCGGCCGTGGACGTCGGTCAGGCGGAGGTTCTCGGTGCCGTTCTCGACCAGGAAGTGTGCTCCGCGCGGGCCGTCGAGCGCCGTTCCGCTCTCGACCAGGACCCCGCGGGCGTTGTAACGGGCGGTCCCACCGGTCGTCGTGTCGGTGACCCGGAAGCCGTGGCCGTCGACGCCGGTGACGGCGTGGTCCGGGAAGGGCCTGCCGAGGACGTCGGTGAGCCTGTGGGTGGTGCCGTCGGTGACCACGAAGCGCGGGTTGCCGGGACCGGCCAGTGCCGTGCCCCGATCCAGGACGCTGCCGTCCACCCGGTAGCGGGTACTGGAGCCGGTGGTCGGATCGGTGACCCGGAAGCCGTGTGCGTCGGAGGTGACCAGTGACTCGGTAACGCGCGTGCCACGGGCGTCGACGAGCGTGTGGGTTGTCGGTCCCGAGCCGTGATACTCCGTGAGCAGCGTCAGACCCGAGGGTTGACCACGCAACGGCACATGCGTGGTGAGCGGTTCACCCGCCGGTCCGAACCCGTGCACGGTGCCGTCCGGGTGGCGGACGGCGAAGCCCGAACTCCCGCGCACCTCCAGGACCGGCCCGGTGCCGGGCGCGCCACCGTCCGCGCCCACCAGGGAGTGCCGTGGGTTGCCGGCCTCGTCGAACCCGGTGCGAATGGACAGGCCGTCCAGGCCGTTCGTACCTGGGCCGACGTGCAGCGGGATGTCCGGGGTCGGCTGCGCGAGGCCGCCCGCGACCGGCGTGGTCGGGGTGTGCGAGACGCCGGTGGTCGAGGTCGTCGGCAGGTCGCCCATGCCGTTGTGCGGGCCGTACGGGTTGCCGCCGACCAGCCTCGGGCGCTCCAGCAGGCTCTGCGCCTGGACCTGGGCGATGCCCTTGTCGATCCGGGCCGGATCCACGCCGAGTCGGTCCAGGCGGGTGAGCGCGGTCTCCACCTTGGTCGAGGCGTGATCCACCGCGAGCCGCGCGTCCCGCTCGAACGCGGACGGTTTGGATCCGCCGCCGGGGCGGATCTCCAGATCGTGCAACACCTGCTGGGCCCGGCCCAGTTCGTTGCGCGCCGAGGCCAGGTCGCGCCAGGCCTCGACGCGGCTCGTGCGCAGCGGGTCGTCGGCGGCGCCGAACAGCGCGCCGATGCGATCCGCGTCCCGCTGCCACAACTGCTCCAACCGGCCCGGGGCGAGCCGGTTGCCCGGGCCGACCAGGCCCGCGCCGGGCGGCGGCGGAGCCGGCGCGACCGCGAGTGGGCTCGACGTCGGCGGCCCGGAGACCGGCCGGCCGGCCGAGCCCGGGGCGTGCGGTGGCGGCGGCGCGCCGGCGTTGGCGGGGGAGTCCAGGACGCGGATCGGCGTGCTCGGACCGTGGTCCAGCAGGTTCAGCGCACTCCCGACGTGGTCCGGCATCGGCGCGGTCGGCTGCGGGCCGCCCGCGAGCGTGGCCGGGGACGGCGTGGACACTCCGCTCGTCGCGCCGAACTCGACCGGCTTGAGCTGTACCTGCGGGTGTACCCCGGGTGCGGTCAGGCCGTGGCCTCCGGTCAGGCCCGGGTTGGTCAGCGCCGGTCCGTTCAGGGTCGGGGTGGTCAGGTTCGGGTTGGCCAGGTGCCCGACGCCGGTGGTGGTGCCGCCCGGACCGCCGCCGGTGAGCAGGGACGGCGTGTTCGGGCGGTGGGTGGCGCCGTTCTGGACCAGGTCGAGCGCGGACAGCGAGGTGAGCGACGGGGTGTGCGTGACGGCGGGCAGCGTGCCCGGGGTGGGCAGCGCGTGTACGGCGCCGGCGGCGGCGTTGGTCGGGGCGAGTTGGCCGATCGAGCCGACCCCGGTCAGCTCCATCCGGCCGCTTCCCGCCGGCGTCGGCAGCTTGGCCCAGTCGCCGATCTGCACCATCCGCAGGTCGCGCGCCCCGATGTCCAGGAGCGCGTCCATCCTGCGCACCGCGTCCGGCGCGAACTGCATCACCTCGCCGAACGAGGTGGGGATGTGCAACCCGCCCGGGGAGGTCACGGTCAGGTTCGTCGGCGGCGCCAGGCTCTTCAGGTTGATCCCGCCCGGGCCGGGACCTGCCCAGTCGCCGATCCGGATCCGGGCCAGATCGGCCACCGGCATGTCGGTCAAGGCGTTCACGCCGTGCAGCGGCGGCGTCGGGATCTGGCTCAGGCCACGCCCGCCCGCGCTCAGCAGTGGCGCGCCGTAGCGGAACTTGCCGAGCACACCGCGCTCGTAGAAGCCGATCTGCAGCGCGCGCTTGAGCCCGAACCTGCTGATCTCGGCCGCGTCCACCGGCAGGATCAGTCGCAGCCACTTGGTGCCGCCCAACTGGTTCTTGGCGAACGTCCAGGTGCTGCCCGCGAATCCCTTGAGCGCGCCGGGGATGCCGCGGAACAGGGCCGGGATCGCCTTGAAGCCGTTGACCACGGCCAGGCCGCCCTTGCCGAGCGTGGAGCGGATCCAGGAGGGCATCTTCAGCGCCGCCGCGCCGACCCACAGGCCGCCGACCTTGATCCAGTTGCCCGCGAGTCGGGCGAAGTCCTTGATCGCCGGGATGAACGCGAACGAGCGGAACGCGCCCGCGTTGAAGGTGCCCTTGACGAACTTCCACGCGGACTGGCCGAATTTGGCGAAGCCGTTCCAGACGAACTTCGCGCCGTCCTTGAACAGCTTGAGCAGGTTGATGCCCTTGGTGGTCGGCGCGATCATCCCCAGACCGGACAGGAACAGGTCCAGCAGGCCGGCCTTGCCCTGCGAGAAGTCCACCGCGGTCTTGACGAACAGGACCAGGTTCACCCCGATCGCCAGCAGCGCGAGCGGTCCGCCGAGCAGCAGCGCGGGCAGGATCAGCAGGATCGCCAGCCAGTTGAAGGCCTCCCAGAACAACTCGCAGTCGGTCACCGGCTGCTTGATGCCGGCCGCCGCGGTGTTGACCACCTTCGCGGTGGTCTGGGCCTGGGTGCGCTGGGCCGTGCCCGCGTCGCGCGCGGTCGTACCGTACTGGGCGCGGTTGGGATCCTCGGCGGTCAGGCCGCGGCCGTTGGCCAGCGCGGTGTCGGCGATCCGCTGCTGGGTCTCCATCACGTCGACGTAGGTGCGCATCGACTTGGCCGAGTTCTCGAACGCGTCGGCGATGCTCTGCACGAACTCACGCAACGGGCCGCTGATCCGGTCCCGCAGGGCGTCCGCCGTCTGCCCGACGAAGGCGCCCTTCCCGGTCTTGTCCAGGACCGAGTTCAGGCCCGAGTCGATCTCGCGGGCGACGCGTCCCAGGCTGTCCATCGAGTCGACCAGCGCGCGCAGTCGGACGGGGTCACCCGGGGTCGGATCGGTACTCAATCCGATCGCGTTCCAGTCGGTGGGGCGATTGCCCATGACCCGTCGTCTCCTCGCCGTGCTCGCCGGACCTCGCCCGGACCACGCCCGAGCCGGTCGGTTGGTTCATCGGCCAACGGGATCGACCGCGCGGGCGCGCTCACCCGCCCGCGAGCGACCGGCTTCGATCGGTTCGCGCGCACTTTCCCGACCGGGCGATGAACCGCGCACCCGACCCGGGCGTGGTCACGGCGACGGATCCGGTCGGTGGATCCGCGATGCCCGACGGGAGCGGACGTGGTCGACTTCGCGCTGGATTACAGCACGCTGAGCGAGGCCAAGAAGGACCTGTACGAGCTCGCCGACCGGATCTCGCCCACGCTCAAGTCCAGCGACTTCGCAACCCTGGGCAACGGTGGATACACCGAGGCCCAGGCGGTGTTCGGCGACCCGACGCTGGCCGCGTCGTTCCGCTCGCTGTACCGGTTGTCCAAGGGCCCGATGACCCGCGCCGAGGACCTGCTGAAGAAGCTCGGCGACTGCTTCGGCAAGGTCGGCGACGCGTTCTTCACCGCCGACGCGCAGATCACCGAGGGCCTGGGCGTGATGGGCGCGACGATGGGCCTGGAGGAGTGGCGGAACAAGGTCAGCGCCTGGAAATACAAGCAGGAGCACCTCGCGGAGTGCGCCAAGCCCGGCCCCGACGGCACGTTTCCCGAGTTCTGCAAGGCCACCGACCCCGGTGACAAGCCGCCTCTGGACCAGGTGATCACCACGCCGAACGGCGGACGGATCGAGACCCACCTGACCCTGGACGCGAACGGGAACGTGATCAAGGAGGAGACCAAGGTCACCTCGAACGGCCAGACCTACACGTCGGTCACCACGTACGACGCGGACCGGCTGAACTACACGACCGTGTCCACCGCGCCCGACGGCGGCGTGACCACCACCGAGACGCACCTGAACAAGGACGGCGGCGGCACCCAGAAGGTGGTCGACTCCGAGGGCAAGACGCACATCTACACGCGGGTCGACGGCAAGCACGAGTGGAAGGACGTCACTCCCGCGCCGCCGGAGAAGCCCGTACCCGGCGGTGGCGCCGGCGGTGGTGGTCGCGGTCCCCGACGCGACTGAGTCCACCCGACCCCGGCTTCCCCGAGAGCCCCCGCCTGCCCGACCGCCTGCCCTACCCCCGTATCACCCGGTTCGCCGCACCCCCGCGGTGAGCCCGATCTCCCCTGGAGGAACCCATGGCCGCCGATATCGCGCTCGATTTCGCTCGGATCGACGAGGTCGCCGGAAAGCTCAAGACGGCGCGCGAGAACATCACCCCGATGATCAAGACCCTGCTCACCGACGTGAACGGCCTGCTCGACAACGGCATGGTCTTCAAGGAGTCGAGCCCGGCCATGCGCGACGCGTACGCGAAGTTCGACACGAGCCTGACCGCGGCCATCGACGGCATCCAGATCTTCTCCGACATGTTCGCCAAGATCAGGACGCAGATGCACGAGATGGACGTGGAGATGGCGAAGAACCTGAAGAAGAACTGAGCCTGCCGCGACAAGACTCGGGCCGCGTTCCCCGGTGGGGGACGCGGCCCGAACTCGTTCGCCCGGTGGACTTCCTCGCCGCGCGCTAACCGGCCGCGGGCCGCAGTACCGTCAGCGGCACCTGTACCGCCATCGGCGCGTTGCCCGGGCCCGCGGTCCATGCCCGGCCGGGGCCGGACGGCGCCGCGCGCACCACGTTCGTGGGCAGCCGGATGCCGACCATGTCGCCTTCCTGGAGGTTCTTCGGTGCGAGCAGGAGCCCGTTGCGGCTGCCGCGGCGGGCCGCGCTGAGCCAACTGCCCATCGCCACCTGCAAGGCGTCGTAGGAGCCCGCGTACAGCAGACCCTGGCCGCGGTCGCGACCGGCGATCGCCAGGTCGCGCAGGACCCGGTCGGCGGCGGGCATCCCGAGCAGGTCGGCGTCGTCGACGACGACCACGCGCGGGCCGGACAACTCCGCCAGGGCGCGCTCGACGTCCTCGGCGGGCGGATCCTCGTCGGTCAGCAGCCGTACCTGCGGGTGTTGCCCCAGCGCGCGCAGCGGCGACTCGCGCGGGGTGAGCACGACCAGGGACGTACCGCCCGCGAGCAACGACACCGCGAGCGAGGCCAGGGCCGTGCTGCGCCCGGTGCCGGAGGGCCCGATCACGCAGAATACAGACTTGGTCGTGAAGTCCACCCCGATCGGCTCGGCACTGTCGCCGCCGATGCCCAGCAGGCCCCACATCGGGCGCCGGCACTCGGCCGGCACCTGCTCGTACGCGGTGGCGAACTCGACCACGCGCGGCAGCGTCGGGATCCGCACCGGCATCCGCACCCGCGGCACACCGGCGTCGCGGGCGGTCGCCTCGGCGCCGATCCGGCGCAGCGCCTCGGCCTGTTCCTGCCCGCTCGGATCGGCCGCGAGCAGCGCGATCTGCGACTCCGTCTGCGACAACGCGTGCCAGCCCCGACCGGGCGGGATCACCGCGGGCACCTTGCGCACCGGCATGCCGACCATCTGGTAGTCGGTGCGGTCGACCTGGCGCAACAACAACTTGTGGTCGTTGTGCGCGGCCAACCGGCCGCTGAGCAGCCCGCGTTCGGAGGTCGCCACGATGTGGATCCCGGCCGCGGCGCCCTCGCGCAGCAGACGCATCACGTCGTCCACGAGCCGGCCGCCGTCGTGGTCGTCGAGCAGCCCGACCAGCGCGTCCCACCCGTCCAGCAATACCAGGATGTGCGCGGGACGCTCGGCCGCCGGGAGCAGTCGGCGCAACTCCACCAGGCCGGCCGCGTTGTGCGAACTGCACAACTCCTGGCGCTCGGTCAGGTCGCGGACCAGCCGGTTCAGCAGCCGGCCCAGCCGTTCCATGTCGTGTCGCGACACCACCGCGCCGCAGTGCGGCAGGGCCTCCACCGCGGCCAGTCCGCCGCCGCCCGCGTCGATGCCGTACAGGTGCACGTCGGCGCAACTCGTGCCGGCCGCCGCGGCACCGGCGATCGTGCGCAGCACCTGAGTGCGGCCCGAGCGCGGCGAGCCGATCACGTACAAGTGGCCGAACGTGGACAGGTCGACGGTGGTGACCCGCTGCTCCTGGAGTTGCGGGACGTCCTCCAGCGCGTAGGGGATGGGCGGCGGGGAGGAGGCGTGCGCGTCGGCGTCGGCCCGCTCCACGTCGGGCAGGTCGCCCAGCAACACCCGTTCGGCGAGCGCGGGCAACCACGGGCTGGGCTGGCGGGTGTAGTCCGGCAGCGCCTCGGCCGCCTCGCGCAGCGCCAGGACCAGTGCGTTGAGGTCGGTGGGGTTGGGCGCGTCCACGGTGTCCGGGCCCTCGTCGGGCGTGGGCAGCGACGCGGGGCGGCCCAGGCCGGTCAGAGTCAGTTCGGTGGCCCGGACCGAGCGGGTCGCGCCCTCCTTGCGGGCGACACCGGGTACCGGTCGTTCCGCGCCCACCCACGCGGCCTGGAACGGGACGGCCGCGTTCGGGCCGGTGCGAATCAGTGCCCGCCCCGGGGTCGAGGCGGAGATGTGCACGGCCTCGGCGGTGTCGATGATGTCCTGGCTCTCGCCGCCGTCGGTCACCCGCAGGGCGATCCGCAGGTTGGTGTTCGCCCGGATGTCGCCGGTGACCACGCCGGCCGGCCGCTGGGTGGCCAGTACCAGGTGGATGCCCAGCGAGCGACCGCGCTGGGCGATGTTGATCAAACCGGCGACGAAGTCCGGTACTTCGCGCACCAGGGTGGCGAACTCGTCGATCACCAGGATCAGTCGGGGCAGCGGCGCCAGACCGGGATCGGCGGCCCGCTTGCCCCGGTACTCGGGATGGTCCTTGGCGCCGACGTTCGCCAGCAGGTGTTCGCGACGCCGCAGTTCCGCGCCGAGCGAGTCGAGCGCCCGGGCGGCCAGGTGCTCGTCCAGGTCGGTGACCATGCCCAGGGTGTGCGGGAGTTCGGCACACTCGCTGAACGCGCTGCCGCCCTTGTAGTCGACCAGGACGAAGGTCAGCTCGTCCGGGCGGTTGGCCACCGCGAGTGCCGCGACGAAGCTCTGCAACAACTCGGACTTGCCCGAGCCGGTGGTGCCGGCGATCAGGCCGTGCGGACCGTCGCGGACCAGATCGATCCGCAGCGGGCCGTCGTACCCGGCGCCCAGGACGAAGGTGGTCGAGGCCGGACGACGGGCCCAACGGGCCAGGAACTGTTCGGCCTTCGGCGGTTCCACGTCGAGCAGGTCGAGCAGCTTGACGGTCTGCGGCAGGCCGCTGTCGTGCTCGGGGCTGACGTCGCGCAGCGGCGCGAGCGAGCGGGCCACCTGTTCGCACCACGGCGCGTCCACGTGATCGGCCCGCACGTCCGCGACATCCGGCAGTCCGGTCTGGCGGACCGTCAGGTGTCGGCCCGCGGCCAGTACGACGGCCGTGCACTCCTCGGGCAGCAGCCGCTCGCGTTCGTCCAGACACACGCTGAACACGCGGGTGGCGGGACCTTCGGTGAGCACCTGGACCATGCCCGGCACCTCGCGCAACTGCCGGGCGCCGTCGGCGATCACCAGGATGTCGGGGCCGCTGAACATGGCCTGACCCATCGACGAGCCCAGGCTGCGCCGGCGGCTCTGGATCTGTGCGACCAGTTCGGAGATCCGGTTCGCGGTGGACTCCGGGTCGGTGCCGAGCAGTACCACCGGCGCGGCCGAGCGGGACTGCGGGCGCAGATGCGGCAACCAGCGCACCCAGGCCCAGTCGGCGATCCGGTCCGGGGCGGTGAGCACTACGACACGCAGGTCGCGCGGGCTGTGCAGGACGGCGGCCTGGACCACCAGCCAACGGGCCAACGCCTGGACCGGCTCGGTCGGGCCGGCCACGCCGAGCACGCCGTGGTCGGCGATCTCGATGCCGATCGGGGTGTCGGGCAGGGTCCACCGGGCGACGCGGTGGTGTTCGTCCCGGGCCGGGTCCTCGACCTCCTTGACCGAGGGCTGGTCGACCGTGCCGATGCGCAGCACCAGGTGGTCGGGATCGCGCCGGCGCCGTTCCCACAACCGGGCGCCCGGGCCGGTCGCGATCAGCGCGACAGCGGCCGGGTCCGGACCCACCTCGCCGCGCACGATGCGCTCGCGCCGTACGGCGGTCCGGATGTCGTCGTGCAGCACGCGCAACCGGCGCCGGTAGTGGACCCCGTCGAGCTGGTGCTTGACCCGGTTGCCGCGGCGACCGGAGATCCAGTTCGCGATCGCCATGAACGGGCTCATGATGCAGAAGATGAGATAGAAGTACGAATGGAAGAACCAGACCATCGCCAGGCCCATCACCAGCGGGGCGATCATCACCAGCAGCGGGAACGGCAGCCGGTTCGGCTCCACCGGCGGCGTGGGCAGCCGCATCTTCTCCGCGTCCAGGTGCGGGGCGATCCGGGGCGGCCGGTTGTAGTCCAGCCCGATGCCGTCCTCGGAGGGAGTGACGTCGGCGTCCGGTTCGACCGGCCGGGACAACCGGAGCAGCGACGGGCCCACGACCAGATCGGCGTTGGGTGTCCAGTCGGTGCCCGGCGGCGCGGGGGCCCGAAGCACCGGTCCCTCGGGCGGGGCGATCCTGGCGCTCTCCCGCTCGACCTTGAGGTCCGCCTCGCGCTCGTCCTCGAGGATGCGTTCCTCGTGCTTGCGAGGCAGCGCCGCGGCGGCGGTGATCGCGTCCGTGGGCGGTGGCGCGACCTCGCGGCCGTGCACGGTGCCGTCGTCGGGGACGGTGCGGTGCCAGTACGCGCTGCCGTCCGGACAGACCGTGACCCACAAACCGCGAGGCGGTACGCCTGCCACCGGCAGCCGGATCGCGCATCCCTCGTCCGCGCCGATCTCGTGGCTGCCCGGACCCAGCGGCCAGACCCGGCCGGTGAACGGCCCGGACACCGCGTGTACCTCGACCAGGGTCTGCGGGTCCCGGGGATGGCGGGGGGCGTGCACGAGGTCGGGCTCGGCGGCCGGCGCGCCCAGGCCCAGCACGGTGGCCTCGCGGATTCCGGAGACGGTGAGCGGTGCCTGCGGGTCGATCGGGTCGGTGCCGAGGTAGAGGGTCTGCCCGGCCGTCGGCGCGGCGCCGTCCAGGAACGCGCCCAGGTCGGCCGGCGCGGCGCCGTCCGCCGTGGGAGTCGCGGAGGGAGCGGCCTGGCGGCGCACCGCGATCGCGAGGTCCGCCACGATGCTCCCGGGTGGGAGGTCCACGAGGTGGTCGCGGCGCAGGCCGTCCTCGGCGTCCACGGTGGTGACGGTGAGTCTCACGTTGGCGTGCTCCTGGGAGTGGGCGGCGGGTTCGGGCCGAAGTACGGCCTGGGGCGGGAAGCGAGCGAACGCCGGACGGGCCGACCCACGAGGGTCGGGCCGTCCGGCGCGGTGAAGGCGGGGTGACGCGTCGGTGCGCGTCGCCACGAGTTTCTACGCGTTCTTTACGTGTCCGCGCGTCGTGCGGGTCCTGCGCGCAGTGCGCGTCGTGCGCGTCCCTACGCGTCGACGGAGACGCCGCTCGGCTTGTCGGTGTCGGCGGGCTCGTCGAGGTCGTCGTGCGGGACCGACGGGGTCGAGGGCGGGGCCATAGACGAGGCCGGGATCGGCGAGGCCGGCTCGGCTGTCGCGCCCGGGGCCGAGACCGGGACCGTCGGGGCAGGCGCCGGGTTCCTCACCGGGTCCAGGGCCGAGTCCAGGTCCCGGTCCGGATCCAGCCCCAGGTCCGGGTCCGCGGCGATCGGCGCCCGGCGTGCCGCGTCCTCGGTGGGCCACGGCGGCAGTTGCCACACCGCCGCGGCCACGGCCCGCGGCAACGGCCGCGCGTCGACCCGCAGCGGGGTGCCGTGCACGAGCAGCGCACCGGTCGGCGACACGGCCAACAGCCGGGCGTGGCCCCGCGGTCGACCCAGGGTCAGCACCGACACCGGGGAGGCGCTCGGCACGTCCGGCGTGTCCGCGCACACCACGACCTGCGGATGCCGGCGGGTCGCGGCGGCGGTGGTCGCGCGGGCGAACGCCTCGGCGGGGGTCGGTCCCGCGTGTCGGGCGTGCACCCCTTCCGCGACGGTGACCGCGCCTGCCGGCAGCCGGGCGTCGAGCTGGGCGGCGAGGGCCTGCAACGTGGCCCGCGTGCCGCGCCGTTCACCGGACACCGCGAGCACCCGCGGGCCGGTCAGCAGGTCGAGGAAGACCACCGCGTCCCGGCGGATGCCGACCGCGACCAGGAGCGGCGCCGGACCCGGGCCGGCCTCCAGGTCGGCCCGAGCGATCCACCACAGCCGGGGGTCCAGTTCGTCCACGGCCCACGGCTCGGCGGGCTCGGGCAGGTCCGGCCCGCAGGCGACCAGCACGCCCACCACGTCGCGCTCCACCAGGGCCGCGTATGGGCGCGCGCTCGCCGACACGGTCGCCGCGAGCTGTAGCGCGTGCTCGGCGTCGGTCCAGGTGCTCGGCCCGCGCAGCGCCCGCACCAGCAGCCGGCGCCGCCGCCGATAGCGGGTGAAAGCGGTGACCGGCTCGGCGAACGCGGCCACGGTCAACGCGATCTCGCGGCGCAACCGGCGGCGGACGAAGCGCCAGCCGCCGCGCCGCATGGCGGCCCAGTGGGCGAGCGCGAACACGAGGACGGCGATCCCGGTGTAGCCGAGCAGGGTCGTCATGTCGTATCCGGCGACCCGCATGGCGAGGTCCTCGGAGCCTGTCATCCGCTCTCCTCGATCGCGGCCGGCTCCCGACGGATGGCCGCGATCCCGTGGTAGGTACGGGACTTGACCGTCCCGCGCGGTATCCCCAGGGCACGCGCGACGTCCGCGCCGCTGCGGTCGAGCAGATGCACCTGGGCGACCGCCTCGCGGTGCGAGGGCGCGAGCGCGCGCAACGCCCCCACCAGTACGCAACGATCCACCACTGTCGCGGCCGGATCGGGCACCGTGGGCAATCCGACGAACTCGCTGGGATCGATGCCCACCGGCAGCGACCGGTTGCGCCGTCGGGCGTCCACGGCCAGGTTGCGGGCGACCCGGAAGAGCCACATCCGGATCGGTCTGCCGTCCCAGTCCAGGCGGTCCGCCGCCTCCCAGGCCCGTAACAGCGTTTCCTGGACCACGTCTTCGACCGTGTGCAGGTCCGTGCCCAGGATGCCGCTCACGTACCTGCGCAGCGGCGTGCTCTCCGCCATCAGCATTTCGATCCGCCGTTCGCGCTCGTGGGTCTCACGGCCAGGCGACACGACAGGGCTCCTCGAGGGGTTCGGCCGGCGTCCGTTCCGCCGGTCAAGATCACGATATGGAGCCGGAAACACCCTCGGCGGGACGGAAAATGAACAGTCGGCGATGTTCTGGCGGACCGCTGGTGACCCGCCGTCGTGCGACCCGAACACAAGCGCGCTGTGCCTCGGACGTCGGCGAAGTGGCAGGTCACCCCCGTGCGGTGGGGGACGAGGACGCGGGCCCGGGCCGCGCGGCGCGAACGGCCGTCGCGGGCGGGGCCGGTGAGGGCGTGTCGGATCGTGCCCGATGCGGGCGGGGCCGGTGAGGGGCTGTCAGATCGCGCCCGGGGTCCCGCTCGGTGCGAGGTGTTCCGCGTCGTAGCGCTCGCGTGCCCGATCCACCTCGGGGATGTGCTCCTCGGCCCAGGTCTTGATGGCCAGCATCAGCGGCAGCAGGCTCTCGCCCAGCGGGGTGAGCGCGTAGTCGACCCGGACCGGGACCGACGGGGTGACCGTGCGGGTGACCAGGCCGTCGCGTTCGAGGTTGCGCAACGTCTGGGTGAGCATCTTCTGGCTGACCCCGGCCACCCGGCGGGACAGGTCGCTGTACCGCAGCGGGCCGTCCGCCAGCGCGTTGACCAGCAGGCTCACCCATTTGTCGCTGATCCCGTCCAGGAGCCGGCGGGCCGGGCAGTCCGCCATGTAGGCGTCGAACGCGGTGCGGGCCTCGGTGCGGCGCTGGGCCGCGGTACGGGTCGCCATGGCTCTCCTTCGGGTGGCATACGCACTTCGAGGTACGTGCTTTCCATTGGAGAGTAGCTCTTCGTAGGTTTTCGACCGAGGGGCCGGGAGGGCCGGCCCGCAGCCACATGGAACGTGGGAGTGGTGTCATGCGTGCGGTGATCGCCCGAGCCGGATCGCCCGTCGTCGAGGTCGTGGACACACCCGACCGCGAACCGGGACCGGGACAGGTGCGGATCCGGGTCGCGGCGGCGACGGTGAACCCGGTGGATCTGCTGGTGGTGGACGGCGCGCCGGTGCGGTTCGGCCTGGTGGGTGCTCGCGAGGTGTTCGGGCTGGGCTGGGACGTCGCGGGCGAGGTGACCGAGGTCGGCCCGGGGGTCACCGGGTTCGCGATCGGCGACGCGGTGCTCGGGCTGCGCGACCGGCTGGATGTACGGACGGGCGCGCAGGCCGAGTTCGTGGTGCTGGACGCGGAGGCGGTCGGGCCGCTGCCGGCCGGCCTGGATCCGGTGGCGGCGGCGACCATCCCGCTGAACGGGCTGACCGCGTGGCAGGGGCTGGACCTGCTCGACCTGTCCGCCGGGGACACGCTGGTGGTGACCGGTGCGGCGGGCGCGGTCGGCGCCTTCGCGGTCGAACTCGCGGCGGCGCGCGGTGTGCGCGTGGTGGCGGTCGCGGGTGCCGCGGACGAGGACTTCCTCCGCGGCGTCGGGGCCGAGTGGTTCGTCGAGCGCGGTTCCGAACTCGCGGACCGCATCCGGGCGTTGTTGCCCGGGGGCGCGGACGCGGCGCTGGACGCGGCGATGCTCGGGCCGGACGCGCTGGACGCGGTACGCGGCGGCGGGGCGTTCGTCGCGGTCAACGCGGGCGCGGCGCCGCCGGCACTGCGCGGGACCCGGGTGCACCAGGTCTGGATCCGCGCGGACGGCGCGCGGATGGCCGAACTCGCGGCGCTGGCCGACAAGGGCGGGCTGACCCTGCGGGTGGCCCGGACCTTCCCGCTGGCGGACGCGGCCGAGGCGTTCGCCCGACTGGAGGCGGGCGGCCTGCGCGGACGGTTGGTGCTGGTGCCGTAGCCGGGCGGGGGAGGGGCGAGGCGCTCGACTCAGGGCGTGCGGCGTCCTGGCCGGCGGGCACGTGCGCCTCCCACGGTTGCCGGGGCGGCCCGGGGTGGATCGCCTCGTCGAAGGCGGCACGGAGGCGGATCAGGTCGCGTCGGGACCGGCTAGCACAGACCCCAGGTACCCGGCCCACTGTCGTACGATCGCCCGTCGGGTCGCCTCGTCCTCGACGAGCATGTCCCGCACACCCAGGCCGCGAGCGAGGGACAGGGTCGCCTCCACGGCGGCGGGCACCCCGGGGCGGGACACGTCCGCGGCGAGCAGGTCGACCGCCATGTCGTACATCGCGGCGCACAGTCGCCGATCCAGCGGCAACACCTTGACCCGCAGCGCCTCGTCCTGCACGGCGGCGGCCCACAGGTTGAGCGCGGCGCGGTAGAGCGTGCCGCGGAACATCGACACGAGCGCCTCGACCACCGCCTCGGTGTGCTCGGGGCCGGGCGGGATCCGGGCGCCGTCCAGCCGGATCCGGGCGAACAGGTCGGTCACCATGTGGTCGATCGCGGCGGTGAACAGGTCCTCGCGGGTGGGGAAGTGGTGCTGCACGGCGCCCCGGGAGACGCCCGCGCGCTCGGCGACCACGGTGACGGTGCCGCCGAGCCAGCCCAACTCGGCGAGGACCTCGACGGCGGTGTCCAGGAGCCTGGCTCGGGTGACGCGGCTGCGGTGCTGGCGTGGCTCGCGTACGGGTGCGCTGCTGGTCACGGTCGTCAGCCTAGTGCCGCGCCCGGCAACGTATGCCGGCCGGGGGGGGGGGGGGGGGGGGGGGGGGGGGGGGGGGGGGGGGGGGGGGGGGGGGGGGGGGGGGGGGGGGGGGGGGGGGGGGGGGGGGGGGGGG